>CAISKC010000419.1 GCA_903885895.1 uncultured Legionella sp. | reverse complement strand
GGTTTTTATTGTTGTTTCGCAACTCAATAGTACCGAATTTTAACGATGACGCTAATACTTCTTGCTCATCTTGAATTTACAGCAGTATACGGACTTAACCGAAAAAATCCATGCTGCACTGACCATTTATCCCCAAATGGCGCAGGCTTTAAATAAAATTGGCCAAGCAGGTGGTGTTTTTCCTGATATGAAAAACTCAAATTGGCTTTTTGATAGTGGTAAATTGCTGATTGGTGATGACAAATCATTACGGTGGCATGATGGGCAAGGTTGTGTGGATGTTTTTTCTGAACGCAGTCAATGGTATGGTGATTTTATTAAGTCTCCAGAATATATGCCCCCCGAGGTGTTTAAAACAGCACCTATCTCGGTGGATGCATTTTATGCCTTTTCTTGGGGTAAAAATCTTTATGAATTTTTGGTTGCAGATCCGGATAGACCGGATCTGTCGTACCAGAAAAACATGGAAGGCCCACTCTTTAATTTTAATTATCCGTTATTTCGGTTCAATCCAGATGGGTTCCTATTAAAGCAATTAATTATCGACATGGTGCGAGCAAATCCTGAAGATCGGATCACATTGCAAGAGGGGTTAGATCGTTTGGCTCATATTCAATTAATTCGTTCTGTACGAGACCATATTGGAGCGTCTATCAAGCCACCTTTACATTATGGTTTAGTGCAGCCGTATATCAATCATATATTACAATTAGAACCCGCACAGCTCGGACCGTATGCACAGATCACGCCAGAAAATCTGGACGTTGAAATACGAGCGTATTTGGACGTATATCGAGCTGAATGTCAGGCAAAATTTAATGCGACGATTCAAGAGGTCGAACACATACTTGTAAAATATCCTAATGAGGATATACGTCAAGCACTGGTTGCTGCTAAAATGGAGCGCCAATCGTTGGACATGACTGGCTATGAACAGTTTGAAGCCGATTTAGGTGAGATATTGTTGGCAGCGGAACAAGTAGAAATGGGTATGGCTGCTATTAATTTTGATGACGACTCAGAAGATGAGGATGCGTCTGATGATAAAAATGATAACACATTGAGGTAAATGATGAGTGACGCTTTGTATGAAGCAGCTGATGTCGGTGATTTGGTCAAAGTTAGAACATTGTTGGCGAATGGTGCTAGCTGCTTTGCTGCGAATGAAGACAATGGTCAATACCCTTTCATGAATGCACTGACATTACCAGTAAGATATTCACTCGATTTAAAACAACGCAAAGAAGATATTTTTAATTTATTACGGCCCGAGTTTCCCGACATTCATAATTATGTTGATCGTTCTGGCGAAACAATGGTGCATTATTTGATAAAATTTGATTATGCAGAGCCTTTAAGCTATTTGATGCGACAGGCGGCTGCGAGTGCGGATTATTCTATTTTTTCTAAGGGAAATAATTTCGACCAAAAGCCGATTCACGCCGCTATCATGTGCAAAAGAGAGGATATGGTTGCTGATTTGTTACAGATACCTAATATGAAAACAACCATGGATTGGAATAATCGTAATTTGATCCATCATATGGCGCATTATGGCACGCCAGCCATGCTGCGTAGCTATTGCGACAGTTTGACCAAGGTTCAGTTGTTTGAATATATCAATGCGACAGATATCGATGGCAAGACACCATATCAGTTCGCCAAAGATTACAATAGTACGGATGATCGGTCGGAGATCATGGAGATTCTAGTGGCGCATGGCGCGACGGTGTATCGATCATTTAGTCCGTTTGAGTAGGCTGTTGTTTCAATTCACTGTGTGACCTCTTTCAAAAAAATCATATCTGACATAGTCTGTTTAACGCCTACTATGATCATTGCGCTCACATTTTTTATTGTAAAACCAGTATGATTCTAGTAAGTATATTTGACACAGACATACTATATTTAAGTGGTCTTTTATAAGATAATGGGTGAAATGTTAAAGGACAGTACGTGTTTGATATTGTTGCTACTACATAAATAAAGGATGAATATGTTACAGGAAATTACTTGTTGTGAAGTATGCGGAGAAAAGGATTTATATTCGGCTCTTGATTTAGGCCTTCATCCGATGTGTGATGACTTGGTTGAGATTGGAGACTCTAGAGTATGCAAAGAGTATCCGATAGAAATTTTATTTTGTGATACCTGTCGAACTGCACATCAACGATTTCAAGTACCAAAACGAGAATTATTTGCAAAGAGCTATCATTATCGAGCGCGGCATACAGCGGATGTCATTGAGGGTATGCGCTCTTTGGTGCAGTCCTCGTTGTATTATTATCCAGATTTAACTGGAAAAAAAGTACTGGATGTTGGCTGTAATGATGGTAGTTTGTTATCGATTTTCGCACAATATAACGCTATAACGTATGGTGTTGAACCTACGGACGCTTTTTCAGACGCTGTAGCAGAAGGGCACATCGTTATCAATGACTTTTTTTGTGAAACGCTTGCGAGAACAATTGTTGAGAAGTATGGGCAGTTTGATGTCATTACCTTTACCAATGTTTTTGCACATATAGAAGATTTGGCGGACGTCATTCGTGCATTAAAACTCCTCATGCATGACAAGACAGTTATTATGATTGAGAACCATTATTTGGGTGCTGTGCTTAATAAGTTTCAATTTGATACTTTTTATCATGAGCATCCACGTACTTATAGCTACACTTCTTTTGTTTACATTGCTCGATTATTAGATTGTGATATAGCAAATGTTGAATTTCCATCACGTTATAATGGTAATATTTGCGTGGCCTTTGTCTCAAAACATAATCTTATTAAAAGATTGCTTACTGAGGCAGAGTCACAAAGAATTCAAGTAACAGAACAAGGGTTTGGTAGCGCATTACAAGAAATGGGACATCAGTTAACTCAGTGGCGCGAGAAAAAGTTGGCGTTTCTGCAGGAACAGATTACTACATATGGAAAATTACCTGCCAAGGCTTTTCCTGGCCGTGCAGCGATTATTATCAAGTGTTTGGGTCTTGATGCGGAACATGTTTCTGCCGTATATGAGAAGCCTTTATCTCAAAAAGTGGGGCATTATGTACCTGGTACCCGTATCCCTATTTTATCCGATGAGCAATTAGATCTTTCAGAAAAAATAACACCACTTCTTAATCTGGCTTGGCATATTGGGTGTGAAATCAAATCTTATATGCGGGGACAAGGATACGAAGGGTCTATTATTGATATTGTTTCTGAAAAAGATTTTGAACAAGCATGACTGTCACGATACTGGGGAGAGGTTTTGGCCTTTATGGTTATTTGCCTGCCCTGGTTGCGCGAGGCATACCTGTTATTTTACCGACTTGTTATCAAGAGACTATTTTAGCTAGACAGGACTTGCATTCATATTATGATGCTATTCAATGGGGCACAGATCATGCCTCTATTCTGCAGGAATGCGAAGGAGTGGTGATGGCGCTGCCTCCGGCAGAACAATATGTGATGGTTAAAAAGTGTTTGGCTTATAACAATATCATGTGTTTTTTTTTGGAAAAACCGCTGGCTACTTCGCCAATATTGGCTGCTGATTTGCTGGATTTATTGGTGTCATCTGGGAAGAAGTTTCGTCTGGGTTTTAATTTTAGATATACAGATTGGGGCAAAAAATTGCTCAGTCAAGACAGGGGAGCCTCTCATATTTCTTGGAACTTCTGTGCACACCATTATGTGAAAAAAGTGCAAACTTGGAAACGCTATCACAGTGAAGGTGGTGGTGCGTTACGTTTTTATGGCATACATTTGATTGCGTTGTTAGCCGAGATGGGGTATGACGATGTTTGTTTCTCTGCAGTGCGTGGTAAGCAACCCGATGATGCGGCAGAGTGGGTAGCTGAATTAGCAGGTCCCAAACTGGAGAACTGTCATATTTATGTTTCAAGTCATTGCGAAGAAACTTCATTTAAAACGCAATCTTCGGAGTATCATTGTGATTTGTCACAACCATTTCAGAGGGCTGAGCATTCTCCATTTTTAGATCAGAGGGTGCCTTTTTTAATGGAAGGTGTTTTGGATTTATTTCAAAATAACGAGCGGTATTATCCCTGGTATCAAAAGGCGAATAACCTTTGGCAGAAAATAGAGGAATTTCGATGAAAAAGATTTCTATCGTTACACCTTGTTTTAATGAGGAAGATAGTATTGTTGAATGCATTAAAACAGTCAGTGATATTTTTAAAACACAGTTACCGAATTATGAGTTAGAACATATTTTTTGCGATAATTGCTCAACAGACAAGACGGTTCCTATATTAAAAGAAGCGGCAGCCCAAGACCGACGTATCAAAATTATTGTGAATTCACGAAACTTTGGTATTTTAAAAAATACGTATAATGGTGTGCTGAATGCTACAGGTGATGCGGCTATATTATTTATGCCAGTTGATCTTCAAGATCCGCCCGAGCTTATCCCACAATTTGTAGAGGAGTGGGAAAAAGGTCATGAAATCGTTTATGGCATGCGAGTTCAGCGTGAAGAAGGTTTTTTTATTCGCAATGCTAGGAAGCTCTATTATCGTATTCTTTCAAAGTTAACTTATGTTAATTATCCACCTGATACGGGCGATTTTCAGTTAGTGGATCGTGTAGTGCTAGATGCTATGAAACAAATTGATGATGCGCAACCTTTTATGCGACTGATGACATTTGATTGTGGTTTTTCGTCGATAGGGATACCTTACGTATGGCGTGCAAGAAAACATGGCGTATCACGAAATCAACTTGTCCATATGATGGGGCAAGGTATGAATGGGATTGTCAGTTTTAGTGGTGCCCCCTTGCGTTTAGCTTTGTGTTGTGGCCTCGTTTTGTCTGGATTAAGTTTGCTTTATTCTTTTTGGGTTGCCATGATGGCATTGTTTGGTGGCATTTCTGCTGGGCATGGGATCCCTACGGTGATTGTTGCGTTGTTCTTTTTAGGTGGCGTACAGTTATTTTTTGTGGGTATTTTGGGTGAGTATATATTAGCTATCTATAATCAAGTTCGACGGCGGCCTTTGGTCGTTGAGCGCGAAAGAGTTAATTTTGAATAAATCTTGAGTACAACAGATATGAAAATAAGTAAGGAGTGTATGTTACGTAGGGATATGAACCCGCTGATATTGATTGCGTTGCTATTATCACTAATTCTATTAGGGTTTCTGATTCGAACCTTGCATGTCGCCTATTTATTCCCAATTTATCCAGACGAAATTGCAGAAAGAATTTTATTATCACGATTTTGGTTCGATTTTCCGATTAAATTTGATTTATTACCTATGTGTAAAAAAGCGAGTTATCGCTACCCTGTGGTCTGGTATTTCCCGGGGCTTGTTGAATGGTTGTGGCATAGTCAAACAGCTAATTTAAAAATCTTTCGTATCATAGGTGTAGGTACCAGCTGTTTGTTTTTTCTTAGTGTGGTCTATAAATTATGTCAGAGAAATATTAATTTTTTTGCTCATTTTTATAAAAAAATTATTTTTTTTATGTTGGCTCTAGGCTTGGTGGCGTCCTTGCTCTACATAGGGGTTGTGCCGTTTTTTCTTGTGACAGTTCGTCCTGAGCAAATAATTTTACTTTTTTTAAGTCTTTTACTGATACTTTTTGCTATGCGGCCTGCAACAAGTAGTGAGAGAAATGTCTTGATTCTGATTTATTTCATCTCGGTGTCTATGTTGTTGTATCAGCATCCTAAAACCTTTTTTTTGCTACCAGTTTTATTGGTGATTGCTTATCGTTTGTTTGCACATTGTAATAAATATGTCGTTGTTTCCCTGTTTTTGGCGCTTATTTTTTTAGTTATTGCGAATTATGCCGCTTGGAAACAGGTCTACGATTGCAGTAATTCTCCACCAGTGGATAAATTTTTTGCTACGTTTAATCTTAACTTTAAAAATATAACACACGATACACCGGCGTTTTTCTCGGAGGTATGGCAAAGCTTTTTAGATTATGAAAGCGAAATTCATAGCATTAGTTTTCAGACTATTTCAGAAATTAATTATATCCCTAGTATTGGTATGAACCATGGTCTTGTTTTCTTTAACAACTTCATCTACATGAATTATATTATTATTTTTGGTGTGGTGCTGATTTCAAGTTTGGTGTTATATGTATTTGATGTCCTAAAAAAGAACGTTTTAACGCCTAATTTATTAACCATCGTATTGTTTTTATGTTCTTTTTCAAATTTGATCATCAACCGATGTAAACATTGGTATGATGCGGGATATCTATGGTGCTTGCTTGTGCTTACTGCTATTTTTTATGTATCTAACTATGTGCCAAATTTGTCTAAACGCAGAGTGACATATGTGGCTTTAATTTACTTTTTATTGGTGGGTATCGTTTCCCAGTTTTATTTTGTAAAAAAATATGCCCCTCCTCTGAAAGATGGGTATACAGGGCCGGGTGTTTCTATCGCTACTTATCATCACGATATTATTCAAAAAGAATTAATGAACGCAACATTACTGTGTCATATTGATAGGAAATCATCTAAAAATCTGATTTTAGACGATGAAACTTATTTATATTTTCAACAGTCTCGCTATCCTCTGGCTTTTACCTATTTGCAGTTTATTCCTGACCCTAATTTTTTACATGGGTTTTTAAATAAGTTTGATATAGATGGTTTAGTCGTTCGTTCTTTATACTTGCCTCATGACATGCAAGAAAAATATGCTACTAAGATTGGAGAGTTTGTTTGTGTTGAGAAGTCGAATATTAGGCCATTATTTGAAGAAATGATAGCATTAAGTGATAAACAAATGAGGACTGATTTGTGATTATTTGTTTGCTTTCTCAGAGGTTAATATTGCTTTGAAGGTCTTGAAAATAATCAAGGAGTGTGTATAAAGCACAGGTGCGCAAAATAAATTTATTTGGTCTTGTTCCAATGTGGATAACCCATTACCATATCATTTTTTAGAATGGATATGAGTGCTTCGTTGTCTAAAAACAAATAGATGCTCATAGGTTTTTAAATTTGGAGAAAAAATGAATAAACTCGAATTGCAAATGACTGAATTATTGCACGATTTGAAGCAAAACTATCATGTCACTGGCATAAAAGCTGAATTTGAAGCCGAAGGTACTCGGATGGAAGAGGCTATGCGCTTAAAAGACGTGACGTCTTCTGTTCCAGGGTTGGGTTTGAATATTAAAATCGGTGGTTGTGAAGCCATTAAAGACATGTTTGATGCCATCAGTTTGGGTGCGCAACGTATTATCGCTCCGATGGTTGAAACACCGTATGCGCTGCAGAAATTTATTCGAGCGGCACAATTGGCATATGGCGATAATTTAGATCAAGTTGAGATTTTAGTTAATATTGAAACATTTTCTGCCTATCAATGTTTTAGAGAAATGTTGGCAATTCCAGAAATAAAATACTTAAATGGTATTGTTATTGGTCGAGTGGATATGGTTGGTTCAATGGGTATTGGTCGTACGCAAGTTAATTCGCAGCAAGTGTTGGATATATCACTTGATTTAGCGAAACAAGCGAAAGATCATGGTTTAAAAGTAGTAGTAGGTGGCGGTGTTTCTGTAGACTCCATTCCATTTTTTAAATCTTTTCCCGTAGGACATCTCGATCGTTTTGAAACTCGGAAGATTATTTTTTCTTGCCCGGCTGCGATTCAAAATCCAGAAATGGCGTTTATCAAAGCTGTGCAATTTGAAATCATGTGGCTAAAAAACAAAAGAAACTATTACAGTGTGATTGCGCGGGAAGATGAAGACCGTATCGAAATGATGCAAGAGCGATATAATGTTTCATTACAAAAAATTCAACATGCTGTTACTGATAATGACCTCATTCTAGTTGAGTGAGGTCATCATAATGAGAGCTCACTTACACAATACAGAAAATAGTCAAAATATAGTTCTTCTTTATTTTGTTATATTTAGTATAGGACTGTGTAAACTGAGCTGGGTTATGTCGAGGTATCTCTATCACCGTATGGATTTACATGAAGTTGTGAATCATATGTGTGCTTGGAGCACCTCGTTTCCACATGGTAAATTACCACAATTGTTATTTTTTGGGATATCTCTGCTCTCTTTGTTCGTTTTTTGGGGCATTTATTTCGGGATAACGTTTCTCATCGGTAAACATCAATCATCATTAAAAATGCTCAGTCCGCCATGGGCCATTGGTTATTTTGTTTTTATTATCGTCATAAATTTGGGACTTGTGACCATTCCAAAATATATTTTCTTAGATTCTTTTTTGTGGTTATCCTGTTTTTTGGTATTACCCTTTTTTTTGTATAGGCTAGAGATCAAAAGTCTTATTTCATGTCTGGAAACCAAACTTAATTTGGGCCGCATAGAGGCCTGGATGATCAGCAGTTTGGTTTCAGTTGTATTTTTGTCTTTTTTTTATCCTCTGATTTTTAGAACAATGCAAATTCATGATGAGTTCATGGATATTCCTGAACAAACAATCTTTGAAAATGGAAAAAAGGTAGATAATATTCAATATATTAATCTACATAACATAGGCGGGCTTTACCACTATGATCCGCGTCAAGAACAGACTATTTTGTCTTCTTCTAAAATGGCAAAAATATCTATTCCAAAATTGCCATTATTAGTCCCTTTTTTGGATGACGAACAGCATCACCTATTTTTTTATGATGATTCGTCGCAAACTTTATCGTTAAAAGGGAAAATGAACGAAGATGACTACCATGTTTTGTTGGAGATCTATCAAGATGATAAGCGCAGCAAAAAACAAATAAAAACACTATTTATTCAAACAAATAACACAAACGCTGCCGATAAAAAACGTTTATATACCGCGGAAGAGCAAGAGTTTATTGCGAAAAATAGTACGGAAATTGAAGAAAAAGTAAAAGCGGGATGGTTTTTTTTCCACCATAGCTGGGTTATTAATCCTGTATTGGCTTTGTCGCTAGGTGCAGACATCTCGAAGCAAGTTTTTATTTATGGAAGCGGAAGCGCTGTGTTTTTGAAACATCTCTTAACACTGATGGGGGGCGTGAGTTTCCAAAATTATTTTAAAGTGATGTTTTCTTTTTATCCAATCTATTTTTTTATATTTTTAACAGTGATCTATCAACTTTTTCGGCGCGCGGATTTTGTTTGTGTTGGAGCCGGATTACTGAGCACAAGTATCATGATGCTAGGATATCAAGCGATATTGCTTGCACCAGGTTATAATCCGATGCGGCATTTGTTTGATATGATGATTATTTTGTTTTTTTTCCGTTATCTGCAAAAAAACAGCATTTTATATTTATGCATGACATTGGTCACTGGTTTTATTGCTGTGTTATGGAGCAAGGATTTCGGTCTGTTTTTGATGTTGGCTTGTTTGGCAACGACGTTTGTTAGAAATTTAGTGGAGCAGCATACTTCATCATGGATACAATGGTTAATTGCTTTTTTGGGTTTGTTGATAGCCGCCGCATTATATTGCTTACCATGGCATGGCGTAAATCATAATCTCTGGTACATGTTGCTTGGGTATGTTATCCCAAGTACTTCTACCATCAGAATTTGTATTGTGCTATTTGGAATTAGTCTTGGTTATTTATTGCATATTCAATTTAAAAAAACTGGTTCGGCTTATTATTGGTTATCATGGTGTTTATTTTTTTATTTGCAGCTACAACTTATTTATTATATTTGGTATCCCTCTTTTCAGCATTTCTTAGTGTGTGCACCTATATTAATTCTGTTATGTATGACCTGGGTCTGTTTATTGTGCGATATGAACAAAGAGAACATTATTGGTATGAAGATAGGATTAGTATCCATGGTATTGATCTTATATCTTCCGAGCTTGTATTTGTTTTACAAGAATACTGTTCATTACAATAAAGTTTTTGTATCGCATGTTGTACACAATTGGACATTTAAATATGGGGTTTTTCAAACAACGATGGAACCGCAATTTTTTTCTGAATCTGTGAATCTGATTGATCAATATGCATCAGGTTCATCCATGTATCTTATTTCTAAGTATGATGCCATTTTACCAACACTGGCGCATCGATACAGTGCATTACCTGTGGTGAATTTGGCTTTGGATTTGTTATCTTACCGAGATATTGATCGATGTATACAAGCGATTAGAGAGAACAAGCCTCCTTATTTATTTGTGGATTCTGATATTCTTAGAGATTTGCGTGGCGATGTATTATTACCCTCTTCATATTTAGGTGATAGAACATATAAAGAATCTTACGGCCGCGTGCAAGTTATGAAAAATATGCGTAAATTATATTATGGTATTCAAAATGATTATGCACCGCTACAAAAAGGGTCATTGATCACGGTTTATAAACGTAAATATGATGCAGATTAAAAAAATAAATATTGATAAAAAACTGTTACTGTTTCTTGTGGTGGGCGCGTTTAATACCTTAGTGGGATTAAGTCTTTTTCCCATAGCATATTGGCTATTGATTGCCTACCGAGCTCATTATGTGGTGATGTTGGTGATTTGCCATGGCTTAGCGGTACTCAATTCGTATACCACCAATAAATTGCTTGTCTTTCGTACTAAAGGAAATTGTTCTGTTGAAATAGGGAAATTTCTATTGTTTCATATGAGTTATTTGTTGGTGACCATTTCTGTTGTACCTTTGCTAGTTGAATTTAGCCATTTTAATCCCGTGATTATTCAGATGAGCATGACGCTACTGGCTATTGTGCTCAGCTTTGTTTGGTATGAGAAGGTCGTATTTTCTTCCTAGTACGTTTCATGCAATGTGGCATAGATTCGTTGCATGTTACGCGTTCTATTATCTCCCTGTACTAATTCAGATAGGGTGCTTCCTGTATCGAAAACATAGTAGCTTCTAGTCTCTAAAATAGGTTGATGGTCTTGCAGAAGTGCTTTGGGGAAATGAGTTCTATTTCCAATAAGTATAATTTTTCGTGATAATACTTCTGTGATTTGTTGATTATGAGCCGTCGTTGCATCTATTTTTGGTAAAGCATAACCCCACACGCCAGTGATTGCCCAGGTATCTAACTGGCGACCATCCAGAAATGCATTCATTAAAATATCATCTGTCCGATCAATATATCGCAATGTTTTTACCATCTTACTACGCCGTAATCCGCGGGAATCTGTAATAAAAAAGCAATGATCATTTTTGAATTTTTTTTGAATAGTATTTAATGACTCAATATCAATGTAACTTTTGGAGTAGGATTGGTCTTGTAAAAAGGCGCAAGCTGAAAACAGAATACAAGTACTTGCTATGGATAATTTGACCAAATAAAAATGTTTTTCCTGGCTGATTTTTATGAAAAACAAACAAATTAAACCAGGAGCAAAAGCAACTGCAAGTTTGCTGTATAAATAATTAGTGTGACGAATCAAAAATATATTAATTAGCAATAAACCACAGATACCTATGATCATGACAATATAATGAGTGTTTTTACGCCATTTGGTTAACTCATATAAAACCCATAGTGAAAGCATAAAACTTGGTATGAAATTCAGTGCAGAACGATGTATTACATGCGTTGCGCCTTCCGTATCGAGATAATTTTGTGCATGCGAGTATATGTTCATGAGTCCAAGAATTTCGGAAGGCCAAAGCCAAGTAGGTTGGAGGTAGCCTATGTTGCGTGCATTGGCGGAGTTGGCGAGCGTGAACTGTACCATTTTACAACTTAATGGATATACCAATGCTACTCCAAGGCACATAGCTAATAGAAAAAATACATCTACTTTGATAGACTCTTTTCTAATGGCATGAATCATGGTTACACCTAATAAAAACATAGCACTTAAGCAAAATAATTCACTGCAAGTGACGATGAGTGTTGCCATACTCAGGGCAATGATAATGAGGCTTTGGTATGGTAGCTTGGCAGCCCGTGAATGGAATTGGCTGAAAGCCGAGACCACAGAGAAATACCCGACTCCGATAATATAAGGATAAAATCCTTCGTTGATAAAATTGAGTAGCGAACCTTGTAATAAGATAGCAATCGCAATGATTTGGCCTGTTTTGTACCAATCTTGCTGATATTTATCGGTTATGAGCAACGTAATGAGTACGATGCAATGACTAAATATAATGAGTACAACCGGGAAAATGATCTGGTAGACGGATGTGTGGAGGGTAAGTTTTATCACTGCTAGGCACGCTGGAAACCCCCAACGAAGCGCAGCAACAAGGAGCTCATGAGGTTCTGGCGCTGTAGCGAATACATTCCCGTTCGCTGCAATCCAATTAGCACCTGTCGTAAAGCCAATAATATCTGGATTCAAATGATGATAAAATAAGCCGTTCTGGAAATTATGCAAATAAAGCCAGATGACCCCAATGGTGAGGGTGATCCAGATGGGGGTAGTAGCAAACCGCCATTGTGGCATGGCTATTTTTTTTCTGAAGAGAAAAATATAGCCTAGCGTTAAGCTGATTGAGCTGGTTAGCAGTATTTCGAATACTATGGTCAGCCAGTTATTGTTTGATAATGATTCTGCTAAAGGGTAAATACAGAGAACGGAAAGTAACGCATATCCTAATACGGGAGATAAAGCAAAAGTATAGGCAAGTTGATTTTTATATGGTCTGCTTAACCAGCAAGAGGGGCCGAGACCCAGTATTAGCAACAAAAGATACGTTTCGCAGAACATCAAAAAGGCAGTCAACATAGATATATAGCCACAGTAGAGCGATGGTCAGAATCATATCGCTTTGAATGACGAGTTGTCTAGAGACTGTGATTGATTTATCTCTGCTTTTGTAGGATCCTTATCCCCATAATTTCTAATTTGTAGATCATGTCTATGCAGAAACTAATCAGTGTCGTAACGGCTTGTTATAACGAAGAAGCTTGTATTGCGGAAGTACATCGTCAAGTTAAAGCGGTTTTTGACCAATTGCCTCAATATGCGTATGAACATGTATTCATTGATAATTCTTCAGAAGACAGCACTGTTGCTATTTTAAAAGATATTGCTGCGATTGATCCGCGCGTCAAGATTATTGTCAATACGCGAAATTTCGGCCATGTACGGTCTCCAATCCATGGTTTACTACAAGCCAAAGGGGATGCTGTTATTTCAATTGTGGCCGATTTACAAGATCCTCCTGAACTGATTATAGATTTTCTACGTGAATGGGAAGCAGGGCATAAAGTGGTGATAGGCGTCAAAGCTCAAACCCAAGAAACTTTTTTACTTAAAGCAATTCGACGCTTTTATTACAATTTGATCACCAAGATCGCCAATATCGATTTGTTTAAAAATTTTACGGGCTTTGGCTTGTATGACAAAGCGGTTATGGATGCGTTGCGCCAGATTAATGATCCTTACCCATATTTTCGTGGTTTGATTTGTGAAATTGGTTATCCCGTGAAAACTATTCCGTACATTCAACCTCCACGGTTACGTGGTTTTAGTAAAAATAATCTGTACTCTTTATATGACATGGCCGTTTTGGGGATTACCAATCATTCAAAAGTTCCAATTCGTTTGGCTATATTTTCAGGATTTGCCTTATCTATACTCAGTTTTATTTTATCGATCGCCTTTTTCGTTTTAAAATTAGTATTTTGGGATCAATTTAGCCTAGGCGTGGCTCCTATTTTGATCGGTTTATTCTTTTTTTGTTCCATTCTGTTGTTTTTTATCGGAATGCTTGGAGAATATGTTGTATCTATTCACACACAGGTGCAAAATAGACCATTGGTGTTTGAAAAAGAACGAGTGAATTTTGACTAAGATGCTTTGGCCGAATGAACAATGTGAACCGGTGATTATTACGTATAATCGTGTTCAAGAATTGGAAAAGACTTTAGCAGCTTTTGCTGCGCTCAAAGATCGCAATCTGATTTTGCATGTTTTGGATAATTGTTCAACGGATAAAACCCCTGAGGTGGTAGCAACTTGGCAAAAAGAATGGCCGGGCTTACGTTATCATCGTAATGCACATAATATTGGTGGTAATGCCAATTTTCTGAGAGCGCTAGAGCTGACGCAGTCAGCGTATGCGTGGGTCATTGGGGATGATGATGTATGGCATCTAGATCATATTGATGAGGTTATCACCACTTTAAAAGCCCAAAAAGCTGATGTCATCCGTTTAGGTTGGTTGGTAGCGCCGGAATTTGCAGGAAAAGCGATCTTAGCGACAACTTTATTTCAACAAGAATCGTTTTTCTTTGCTAGTCTCAGTATGATTTCTGCAACGATTGTGCGGCGTGACATGATGACGCGGCATTTGAATTGGGCTTATCATAATATCTGCTATTTTTATCCACAATTGGTGCCTTTTATTCGAGAGCTATCAGAGCAACCTATGCAGGTTTATAGTGTCAAGCAAGCACTGATAACACATACTCCAAGCCAAGAGCCTGGTTATTTTTTAGGGGACTTGGAATGGTATGTGGCTTGGTTTAGAACCGCGCGATTTTTTAAAGATCCTAAGCATAAAAAAGCATTTATTGCTGAGTCCGTACGCTATATGATACGTCCGGCACAAGGTAAAGGACGTGAGTTTGCCTGGTTATTAAAAGTGGTTTTAAATGCTAAAGCCCAAGGTATTTCACAATGGCAATATTTGTTTGAATTATGGCAATTAGGACATGGTTGGCGCTTGAGATTGTGCGGGTTATTCCTTATTTATGTAAGCTGTCCCAAGTTTCTGGCGCGTGGGTTACGGCGATTATATTTCTATATACAAAAAAAAGAATGGAAAGAAATGCAATATGATCAGTCGCGGTTATAAAGTGTTTCTTATGAAGATGGATACCAGTTTGCGTTATGCTTTGGGTACGCGAGTATGGCAGGCTTTGTCATCTTGCATCATATTGCTCCTTATTTTAAAAGGGACTCAGCCAAGCGAACAAGGGCTCTATTATACCTTTGCAAGTTTGGCAAATTTGCAATTTTTCTTCGAATTGGGTCTGTCCTTTGTCATTCTACAGTCGACACCACATTATTTTAAATCAATCACTTGGGGTGTGCGCGGTGCGTTGCTAGGGCCGAAATCGGAGCTTGCGACGTTGTTGGCGTTTATGCAAAAATCTATCCGGATCTATGCGGTTTTGGCTGCTTTGTTTGTATTAGTTATGGTTCCATTAGGTTTGGTATTTTTCAGCATGAAGCAGGATCTGCACGGTGCAACTATACCCGTGGCTTGGGTGCTATTGGTATTAGGTATGACTGTGAATTTGCTCTGTGCGCCATGGCTGGCGGTGTTAGAAGGCAGTGGCAAAGTAACGGAAATCTATCGTTTTCGTTTAAAGCAACTAATCGTAGCCAATATATTGGCTTGGGTAGTTTTTTTTCTGACCAATGCGCTGTTTATCATTGTGGTGAATACTTGGATAACCGCTCTGACCACGGTCGGCTGGCTTATCTGGACACATCGTCCATTTTTGCGGATGGTGGCAGATGCTATGTTTAAGCCTGTATTCTTTTCGTGGCGCCGAGAAATGTGGCCGATGCAATGGCGGATTGCCGTATCTTGGATATCAGGTTATTTCCTAAATCAGATCTTTACGCCCTTGCTTTATTATTACAAAGGAGCGGTTGTCTCAGGACAAATGGGTATTAGTTTGTCATTAGCGACGATGCTTGGATTATTTTCCATTACTTGGGTGACCGTCCGTTCACCAAAAATGGGGGCATTGGCGGCACAATCGGATCGCAAGAATTTGGACCGGATATTTTTAACCGCGTTTTGGCAATCAACATTTATTTTTATATTGGGCGCGTTGAGTATGCTAGGCCTAGGTTTTGTTTTAAGAGAGCATGCGATGATGACCCGATTTTTGCCATGGTTCGAAATGGCTGTGTTATTGCTTGGGTATCTATTTGTGCATATCATAGGCGGTTTATCGTTATATTTGCGAGCGCATCGTATCGAGTTGTTTATGCCACTTTCTGTTGTAGGGGCTGCTTTGATTACGATAAGTGCTTGGTATGGCGCTGTACACTACGGTAGTTTGGGTGTGGTTTGGAGTATTTTAATCGTCAATGCGTGTTATGGTTTTCCGAGCGCATGGTGGTTGTGGGTGAAATTTAAACAAAAATGGCGTGATAACGATGATCAACAAGATGATGAGTCCAAAGCTTACGATCAGCATTCCAACTTGGAATCGAGCTGAATTTTTACGCGAAAATATCCTCGCGATGTTACCTGGGATCCAAGCGCTTCCCGCTGGATCGGTGGAAATTTTTATTTCAGATAATGCGTCTACAGATGATACGCCCAATTTTTTGGCCGATCTGAGTCAACAGTATCCCTTTGTGCGTTATGTGAGTCAGCCGGAAAACATGGGCGCTAATGCTAATTTTTATACGGTCCTAAAAGAAGCACAAGGCGAGTATGTGTGGTTAATGGGAGATGATGATCACATTAATTCAGGTAGTCTAAGTCAAATTTTAGCGGATATTGATACTTATCAACCTGGTGTGATGATAGGTGGAACGGAACGGGATACCGTGGGTGATAGAATCTATATGCCTGATATACTGCAGCATTTACTGAGTGATCAGAAGATTTTGTTAGATTACGATGGTTTTACATTAGCTGGTAAAATGAGCGTGCTTATTTTTTCCAAAGCTGCTTTAGACCCCGTTTTGGAACGAGGATGGGAGACGATCCGTGCTATCAACACGCCTTGGCCACATTTACTCTGGTTATTTAAATTATTGGCAAATGAACAGTCTATTTTGATCCTGCCTTATACTACCAATTACGTGGTTGAAAAAAATCGTTATAATTTGCTGCAATGTGGTGTGGTACGTCTAGATTTGATGTTTGTGGATTATACCCGGATGCTTCAATCGGTGATTCATGAGTTTGCCCCGCAGATCCGTAAACGCTTATTACAAAGGATTGTTGCTGGTCGAGGTGGCGAGTTAATCAAAATTTTGGCTTATGCGACGCATTTAAATTCATATCCAGAAACGGTCAAAAATGCTTGTGCTGCGCTAAAGGTCATTCCTTTATGGCAGAATCGCTTACGTTTCATGAGTCTCTATCTCTTTCCTGCGTTGACGCCTATTTTTGTCCGGAAATCATTGTTATTGCTATTGCGCCGCATGCGGCCTAATTGGCACGCATATCAAGATTTTATGGGGTATTTACAAGAAGTCAAACAACGCAAAAAAACAGCAGGTGCTCGTGCTGTGTTTAATAAAGCGTATTTGAATAAAACAGAGTAAATTCTGGGTGGGGAGCTGTTCGAGCTGAGAACTGAGTGACTCTTTTAAAAAACTGTGACAAGTTTAGGCCTTACACAACTATGTCACCGTTTCAACTTCTTTTTAACCGTAGTGCTGTTCGATGTCAGTGTTTCGGGGTCCTGTCGCTCCGGTATCCCAGCGTGCTCGCAAGCTGCGCGCGCTAGGAGCCCTCCTAAGCGCCACCCCTCAATTATGATCGATCTCTATTGAGGGGTGGCATGTTGGTTGCTATTTTGCGCGCGGAGCC
>CAISKC010000418.1 GCA_903885895.1 uncultured Legionella sp. | reverse complement strand
TACAGGCTACGGCGAGAACTATTCAATGAAATTATTGCTTCATTTATTGATGCGTTCATTCAAGACAAAGAGCATTTGAATCCTAAATTTCAAGCTGCTGTCAATGCGTAACTTCTATATCATTATATTGTGCAATAATATTCTAGATATTTTAGAGCAATGGATAATCGTACTGCAATACAATGCACCAACCGAATGAGACCATTCATTTTTTTTATCAAAAAAAGCAATATCTGGATGTGTATGATGCAGGTATACAATTATTGCGATAAAATAATTAAAAACAATAAAAGGTAAAATGACTGCGGCAATAATACCCACAAGCCCACCTGCAAAAAAATATCCCAGAGCTGACATCATTAGCCCATAAATCAACACTAAAAATTTACCATTTCGGTAATACCGACATTGTTGTTTATCTTTACCAGGATTAAAACATAGCATTTGCTCCCACCAAATTCTACGAAAATAATGAAAAGCAGAAGTAAAAAAGCAGCGCTCCACCCGATAAAGCAAACGTTGGAAAAGAGAGAGCGCTTGATACTCCCTGGGAGCTAGCGGACGCCATATCCAATCAATTGGAGTAAAAGAGGCGAATCCATGGTGGACTTTATTATGACCGAAAGACCACATTCTATAAATATTTAAAGAAGGGAGCATAGCAATTGTTCCCAAAAATTCAGCAATTTTATCTTTTTTGAAAAGTGCGCCATGTGCGGCATCATGCGCCCACACAAACATCATTGCCGTAGCTACGCCTGAAAGCAAACCACCGATTAGCTGTAATCCCCCTCGAGGACTAAAAAAAACAAGGAACATCCCAAATAAAAAAAACATGATATCAAAAAATACCAAAATAGAGTTTGGAATAAAGATCGCTTATAACACTCCTGAGGAATGGCCGTACGGGCTACTGAGGATTTTATTTCCTTTACTTGTTCCCATAATTGTCGTGTTGGAGCAAATTTCATAATAAGGTACCTCTATGCAACTCAATAACTTTAAGTTAGGCTCAGTTTAAAGATATTTTAATAAATAACATTGATCTAACTCATGGAAAATTAATTTAGTATACAAGCGAATCATGCCAAATCAATGTTTACCACCTGTTAATGTTGACAGAATGATTTTTTTTATAGGCAGAGCATGATTGGCCAACTTTAAAAGAACTCCCCGTACATTTCGTAGGATTGGCTTATCATTTGTGAACAAAGTTGCAATGCTATTGGTTGTTATATAAAGCAATTTGGTTAATTGTATATGCTCTCTTTCATAACGAGCCAGTACCGTCTGTGACCCAATAAATAAATTCTCTTTTAAGGCCATCTCTATTTTGCTCGACAAATTACATTGCCCTTGAACGCCAAAATTAAATCCGTGTGCTGTAACTGGGTGCATGCCAACCGCAGCATCTCCAATTAAAACAAAACATTTTCCAATAAATCGATTTGCATACACACTAATAAGAGGATAGATGTACCGTTTTCCTATTAGTTCCATTTTGCCAAATTTAAAGCAACTAAGTTTTTCAATTTCAGCATTAAACTCCTCAGCATCCATATTCATAAAAAGCTGAGCCATATGAGGCAAAATAGTCAAGACAATTGAGCATTTGTTGCCACATAAAGGCAATATTGCAATTGTATAGCCATAACAGAAGCATTCATGTGCAATATGGTTATGCTTTCCTTCAATTTTCATTTGGCAAACAATAATCTGCTTTCCAAAATTATTTATTTTTGCTGGGATGCCCATTTTTTCACGGATAGTAGAAAAACGACTATCTGCAGCTACCAACAAGTGACTGGTTAATTTATCGCCATTAGATAATGTTAAAAATGCTGATTTATCCGTTGAGTAAGCATCAATGGCTATGACATCAGTGATCAATGAAATATTGCTATATTTTGTTGCATTTTGAAATGTTGCTTTTCGAATTAAGTCATTTGAAACAACATAGGCAAGTTTTTCTTCTCCAGCATCGCTGGCATTAAAATCTAATGAATAGGAAGATGAGCCATTTAAGACTTTTGCCTGTTTGATTTCTGAGATCACATCCGTTGGAATATGCGCCCAGACTCCCAATTCAGTAAGTATTTTTTTAGACCGATGAGTAATCGCAATCTCTCTTCCATCGTTGGCAGGTAACGCAAGACT
>CAISKC010000417.1 GCA_903885895.1 uncultured Legionella sp. | reverse complement strand
TCGTTCTGCCGAACAATCCAACAAAGAATACGCCACCTAATTTATTTTGTCATACACCAGATCTGACTATAACTCAATACTTATTCAGCCATTTATTATCGCTAACAGAATGATCGCCTAGAAAATGAACGAACCCCGATATAAAATCGGCACTTAAAGCCGCTAAAAAACAAACTATGGGAATCAGGAAAAACAAGACATCGCTGGAGTAAATATTGGCGATAAGATGGTTTGTAGGAATATAATAAATACCCCCAACAAGCAGTAATGCCATTGAATCTATTATCCGTTGGCTTTTCTATAAGCAAATGAACTCATGAGTGTCATTCACATTCAGAATATACCATAATATAAAATATTCGATATTGATTATTTTCGCTATTATCAATTAGATTGCATAGATAGCGACGTAGTACGCCCAAATATACAAAGCTTATTATCAGATCTATTTTCTGTCGATTTTGAAATAGATCGCCATTGCCCCATTTTACCAATTAAATCTGCGTAAGGATTCGTATGAGATATACGGGGTTGTTGCATACAGCATAAAAATCTTAATAACCTTAAAAAAATTTCCATCCAGGATACAGGCTGCTCATCGCACGTCAGCATTTTTTCAATGAGATGGTCGTAATGCATGAGTTTTTTCCCCTCTGAGAGCAACGCTGGATCCTGGCAAAACGCGTAGCTAGACACAACAACGTCTAAAAATAAAGCATGATTTTGCGCATATGACCGATCGCACCGTTTTATTGCGCGCAAAACATCCAGAGCACGCCCCTCCACTGATGAGCCCGAACGACTTTCCAAATCTGCGATACAATCACTCAAACGGCGCTCAAGTAATTCTCCCGCACGTGCTCCGGGACAATTTACATCGCGCCAGTCAATGAGCCATTGCTTACTCGTATTTTGAAGTAGTGTTGTTTGCGCAGCGATGTATTGATCAACGGCATTCCAAATAATGTCGATATGATCATTCATCCCGCGACCTTTGACGATAAAAGGCGCGGCATGCAAGGCTTGCTCAAATTCATCACGGCTCATGGGCTGGTTGGTGGAGAAAGAACTTAATAAATTATAATAGGCAGATGAGATACCGCCGCGGTCAATCGCATCTTTACAAGCAAAATTATAGGTGTCTGGTTTAAGCTTGGTGATAATATACCGTGGAAGTTCAAATTTTATAAAATGAAACCATACCGCCTGGCGCTGTGCTGGAGACAACTCCTCTTGAACGTGGAGACCCATTTTTTGAAAACTATCTTCCAATAATCGTTTTAAGACAGCTTGCTCATTTTCTATTGTGCCAAATAGCAGATTGCGAATCTTCTTACTTATATGAAAATCTTTGATCATTTGTTTTGTCAAAGAAGACTCGAGCGCAATATCCAAAAATAGCTGTTGGGTTATGTGGCGCTTGAAAACCACTTCGGTATGCACTATATCACCATGCGCCATTAAACCCATCGCAGCAGGAAGTGTTATCACCGCAATATTAGAGAATTCTTGCTCTAAACCCTGTAATGCTCGGGTCAAATTACCCTCATACAGCCTCTGGTAGGTAAATGGATATAAGTCCTGCGGTAAATTATTAAAATAAATATGCGTAATAGACGCATTCAACTTTCGTGATTTTTGTGCACGCAAAAAGCGTTTGAATACAGGATCAACCCGTGAAACATAGCCATCATATTGGCCTTGGGTTCCCATGCGCAGTTCTTGAGAAACCGCCCGTGCATTATAACGATAACGGCGTACTGAGGATAAATTGGTCCAATGGCTCGGTTTATAGTTAGGCCGAACCATCGCGAGACAAAGAAATGGCTTAGAGCCAAACCGTGCGGGAGTGATCTGATTGATGTTGTATCCATTCTCATCGCACCTTTGACTAAGCAACTGTTGAACTGACAAACCAGAGGGCGATTTCTCTAAAACACAATCTCGCATCATTTGATAAGTTTCTACCAAATTATCGTTGTCATTTTGATAAAGAGACCTAAAAAAATCATCCCATTCAGATCCTGCTAATGCGCCAGTCGCAATGATGCCGTCAAGAGGCCTCGGTCATCGTTTCGCCAGTGTTTGATTTTTAAGCAGCCATTAAATTAACCCTCCGGCTCTTTGCTGGTCTAGCTGAAATGTCTAAATTGTCGA
>CAISKC010000416.1 GCA_903885895.1 uncultured Legionella sp. | reverse complement strand
TCAAAAAATTATGCGGGGATCTCTAAATGGCACGTGCTAGCCAGAGAAACCTTCACTATAGGAATGGTAATGATTAAACCAGATCCATGTTTTATGTGTTAATTTCAACCCAATAATTGCACACACATTCCACTAAATATTATTGCGCCCCAATCCTTGAAGAGCAGGTGCATTTTGGTTAATCATGTCATCGATACGATCACTTAAGCCTTTTACGTATACAGTGTTATCTAATGCAGCTTGGTCTTGATCCCATTGAGCCTTTTTCAGTTGCGCGCGTTTTGGAGCGCGTCCTAACATACCCATGCATTCGGCTGCTGTTTTATTGTCAATAGGCTTTTGCTCTTCCTCTGTCTTAGCTCGTGGGCATCCAGAGATTTCGAATTTGATTTTATCATCCGGAAATCCTGCCAAATGTGCAGCATAATAAAACTCTTCCATGAGTACTTTTCTCAATTTAGGATCAGAGCACTCAGTAAGGACAAAGGTAATTTCATCTTTGCCTTGTCTGACAATTTCATTCACCATCATCATCATGTCCGCGCCTAATAATCTATCTTGGTAATGATGATAGAATGAAGAGCCAGATGGAAATGAAAATTGCATACCCCCATCAGTATGGCTTATACGTAGACCAGACGGTGTCGTTAGCTCACCCTTATTGTTCATTAAAAATTGAGCGTATTGCATCCATGCTGTCGGGCTTACCCAAGAAGAGTCGCGTTCTGGTAGTGACTGCGCATAGTCATCAAAAGAAATATCACGATATATTCTACCGTTGTTGAGCGAACCAGCGCCTAAACCTCCACTCAGTCCGGATTCTACCAGCATTTTTGATTTGGATTTTTCCGCAAAGAGCACAAAATTAAGTAATTCTGCTTCGGCTTGCTTAGTGGCTTTGTCAAGATTGGAAAATAGGCTAGGGGTACCTTTATCGACGTCTTTTCCATCTTTTTTTTCTGCAGGTGTGCCTGTTTTAAAATCTTTATCTAAGGCCTTTTCAGCTTTTTCGTAAACCTCATTGATATCTTTTTTTAAAGTGGCTTCTAGTTCAGCATATTCTGAGTTTGTAAAACGAGGACCGCCGTCTCGTCTGAGATCGCGCATATTTTCAGCTATCTTGTTTAAGTCTGCTGTTTTTTTAAGTTTTAGTTGTTCTAGCAGTTTGGCATATTGTTCTTTGACATAGGCAGTAATGACGCGCGGATTATCAACTGCATTGGTTTCTAATAATTCTTGCAAAGCCTCCATTCGGAGTTTGAATTGCTCCATTTCATCATTGAGAGCTCGGGTTGTGCGCAAGCTAGCATAACCTTGATTTCCTGCTATATCTTCCATTGCAGTAAGAAGGTCAAGTTTTTCTTGGGCTGCCGGATCAGGTAACAGTTTTTCAATGGAGGCCTTTAGTGTTTCGAATCCGGTGGTCGTACGAGTTAAGACATCTTCTAAATTGGTTCTAATGGATTGGTTGGCTTTTTTAATATGTTCATTCAAATGGGATGTTTTGATCCCTTCGACGTTGTTTCTTAAAATCTGAGCGCGTGCTTGAGGAGAGTGAAACGCGTCAATAGACGTATCCATTTGAGTTCCGATCAGATCACTCAAATCATATCCTACCAACCCTAGTGCATAGTTCTTCAATAGATAAGCAGGGCTAAGTGCGGTGGAAATAGGGGAGCGCCACATAGTCATTTGTTCTTTAAAGTTTCTTGCTTGTGTTCTAGCTTTGTTATCAGAATTACCTGCGCTCATGATGCTTCCTGTTGAAATAGGAACAATTTGCTTTAATTATAACATATAATCAGCGTAGTGGTAGATAAAACCAAGATATCCCTAGGGCAGTTCAATGAAACTTCAAAGCGAGCGTGAAGCTTGCACCTAGCGAAACAAAAATCCCGCACTCTGATCGTGCCGGCTTCGTGGCTCCTAGGAGCCCCATTGTGGTAAACATTTCGGAATCAGATTAGCTTGGATTTGAATGTAATCAGGGATCCCCTCATGGTAAGGTGGGTATGCCTCCCCTTGGATCAAAGGATTTAAATATTTACGGCAAGCTTCTGTGATGCCCATACCATCGGCACGAATGAATTCTTCGGGCATTTTCTTTTCTTGGTTGGCAACCTCAGATAAGGGTACTTGTCCGACTGACCAACGATAGGGTTCATCTTGCTCTCGAACAATGATTGGCATGACCCCAGACGTACCGCTCAGAGCTAGATCTACAGCTTTTTTACCTAAGGCGTACGCTTGCTCCAGATCAACCGCAGATGCAATATGTCGCGCAGAGCGCTGTAAGTAATCAGCAACGGCCCAATGATATTTGAAACGTAATTCTTTTTTAACTAATTGAGCCAAAATAGGGGCTACACCGCCCAATTGAGCATGTCCAAATGCGTCACGCAGACCGGCTTCTGCTACAAATTTTCCTTGTAGATTTTTAATGCCTTCTGCTGCAACAACGACGCAATACCCATAATCTCGGGTGCATTCGGATACTTTTTTTAAAAACTTGGCTTCATCAAAAGGGATTTCAGGAAATAAGATGATGTGCGGGGCTTCATGTGCCTGCTTGCCAGCTAAACCGGCTGCAGCTGCAATCCACCCAGCATGCCTTCCCATCACTTCTAAAATGAATACTTTCGTTGATGATTCACACATGGACGCCACATCTAAACTGGCTTCTCGTGTGGAAATGGCAACATATTTTGCGACGGATCCAAAACCTGGACATGCGTCCGTAAAAGGTAAATCATTATCTACAGTTTTAGGGATCCCAATACACGTGACTGGAAACCCGATTGATTGACTGTAATCGGCAATTTTCGCGGCAGTGTCTTGTGAGTCTCCGCCACCATTATAGAAAAAATAGCCGATGTTATGAGCACGAAATACGTCCATTAAGCGCACCAATTCTGGGCCATCGGCAGCTAATTTATGCCGACAAGAACCAAATGCGCCGGCGGGGGTATGCATCAATTTGGCGATATTAGTATCTGTTTCTTGTGCAGTATCAATGAGTGCTTCATTTAATGCGCCAATGATCCCATTATGGGCTGCGTAGACTGTCCCTATTTTATCAGGATTCAGGCGTGCAGTCTGAATAACGGCGCAGGCAGACGCATTGATAACGGCAGTGACACCACCAGATTGGGCATAAAGAGCATTTTGGATAGCCATAATAGGTCCTTAATTTAATTTTGATACGATTCCGCATACTCAATTATCACGGCTTCCATTTCTTCTAACAATCGCAAAAAATCTTGTTCTACATCAGCGGTTGATTTGGCTTGTCGTAATTTGTTTTCGAGATATGACGCTTGTTTTTGTAATGCACTGACGCCGCAAAAGCAACATGCACCATGAATTTGATGCACGATTTTTTCTAGAGCGTCACAGTCATTAGTCGTAAATATGTTTATTAATTCCACACGATGTTTATGTAGTTCCTTAACAAATTCTGCTAAAAACTCTGTTGCTAAAGGAATATTTCCTGATAATTTCGCAACACAAACTGACCAATCAATCGCCGTTTTTTTAGGATCTGCGATCAATTGTAGCAAATGACGCAGCAAATATTGTTCATCAATGGGCTTTTGGATTGCGAGTTTGATGCCAGCTTGCTGGAGATCGGTTTGCTGCAAATCAAGGCCATTTGCTGAAATGAGGATAATGGGTATTTGTGTATGGAGTGTTGATTGTTGACGAATTTTCGCTGCTGTTTCTAGGCCGTTATATTTGGGCATATGTAAATCCAGTAAAATGGCAGAATACACTTGATTTTGGCATGCTAAGATGGCCTCTTCACCATCATGGGCTGTATCAATGATAGCACAGTCTTTTAGGATTGAATTGAGTAATCTTCGGCTAATTGGATTGTCCTCAGCTATGAGTATGCGTGCCTGTTTTTCTCGCAACAATTGGCGTAAATAGGGAAGATCTGATTCAATGCGTGGTTTTGTATCTAATTTGCTTGGATCTTGCCAAGTTATAGGTGTTTGGTCGACCATGAAGACAGTATGATTTTGAGATTGTGCGATTTTTAGGACGATCGTGTCTAATACCTCATTGAGTTTGTGAATATTCGGGGGTTTGAATAATAATGCTTTGGCACCCAATAATGTGTAGTCTTTAATATAGGTTTTAGATACCAATACCCAAGGAATCATCAGATCTTGCATCCACGCAGCAATGGTTTCTTGTTGGTGAGGATGTATAGCAATAAAAGCCAGGTCATAATTGGGTTGTGCACTAAGTGTGGCAGATAATTGTTCATAATTGGAGATTGCTTGACAATTCACACCTAGATAGCTCAATCCAGAACATAGTGCTTCTAAATGTAATGCATGCTCATCGAAACATAAGGCTGTGATGGTTGGCGCAAGGGGTACTTGCAGTTTTTCATGTTCATAAGGAAGCAATTTTTCAAGTTTGAGACGAACTGTGAAAACGGCTCCTTTGTTCGATTCTGATTGGATCGTAATATGGCCGTGCATATGGTCGACTAATTTTTTGCAAATAACCAAACCCAGGCCTGATCCACCATGCCGACGATTGGGCATGCTGTCTACTTGATGAAATGCTTGAAATAACGTGGTTTGGTCTTTTTCCGCAATGCCAACGCCTGTATCAGAAATGGAAAAAACAATGGTGTAATGCTGCTGAGCTTCTTCTTCTATGTATGTGCGGATCAATACATGGCCGACGTCGGTAAATTTGACAGCATTCGATACCAAATTACTGATGATTTGTTTGATGCGCCAAGGATCTCCTAATACTGTTTTTGGCACAGAAACCGCAGTGATCGGAATCAAATCAATCTTTTTTTTGTGTGCAGTCTGCGCAATCATCGCAACCACTTCATCAATGCAAGTTCGCAAATTGACAGGGATATGGTCTAAATGGAGTTTTCCAGCATCAATTTTAGAGTAATCCAAAATATCATTGATAATGACCAATAGATCTTGAGCAGATGATTGAATGGTTTTGACATAATCTAATTGTAAATTATCAAGTTGTGTATCAAGTAACACATTGGTAAATCCGATCACCCCGTTCATCGGTGTACGAATTTCATGACTCATGCTGGCTAAAAACTCTGATTTATTACGTGTTTTTTCTTCTATTTTCTTTTTATCTAAACTCAGTTCAATATTTTTAACTTCCAACATTTCGAGGCTTTGTTGTAGATCATGGGTAGCTATTTCAAGCTGCTGGTTAAATTCTTGCGTCATACCCAAATAACTTTGTTGTAAATGTGCGCATCCTTGCTCGATGATACCCAGTTCATCGTTTTTGCTGGTGTCAAATGTGACATCATATTCTTGGCGTAGAATCCTCTCCATATTGTGATATAAGCGCAGGATGGGTGCATAAATGTTTTTTGCCAAAAAATAATGACCAATCAATCCTATAATCAGACATAATATGACGATAGCGAGTGTCGATAGCACCATTTGGTAATGTTTAATTAAGAGAAATTTTTTGTCTAAATCTAAATAAATCCAGCCTTGATAATGTTGTAATCCCGGTGCATCGGGATCGGGGTTTACAGCGAGATTAGCGCAATAGGTTTGTGGAATGGGGACAATAAATTGGATGGAATATAAGGATTGGTGGGGAGTATTCCCCATATGTCGTTGTTCTTTACTGAGATAATATAAAGGGTGACCGCCATGGGACGCGATCAGATGACCATGGGTGTCATAGAAGGCTGCTTCATTAATTTCTGGGTTAAAATGCACCATATCTAACGTCGCTTGTAATGACTTGCCATCTGGCTGATGATTGAGTTGCTCTAGCGTCAATAACTGACTGATATATGCTTTGCCTAAGCGTGTCACTTGTTGTTTGACATTTAATTGATACTGATGCTCGTAGAATAAAGCATATAACAGTGCAAGACAGAGCACAGGAGCCAGCGCAATGAGTCTAAGTTGGTTTTGAATGTTGAGCTTTTTCACATTATTCTTATAGTTAGGAAGCCGAGGCCTTGTCAACAGACCCAAAATTTGTGCTAGTATACCTGACGATTAGCCGATTGAAAATGCGAGGAATGTGAATGCAAGTACGAACGCGATTTGCGCCCAGTCCAACTGGATTGTTACATGTCGGAGGCGTTAGGACGGCTCTGTATTCTTGGTTGTTTGCACGTCATCATCATGGCAAATTTATGTTGCGGATTGAAGATACGGATCAAGAGCGGTCGACGCAAGCTTCGGTTGCGACCATTTTAGATGGAATGGCTTGGTTGGGCCTGGATCATGATGAAGATCTGGTGTTCCAAACGCAGCGGTATCCGCGGTATTTGGAAATTATTGAGCAATTGCTGAAACAAGGACAAGCTTATCGGTGTACTTGTTCTTCTGAGCGTTTGGACACATTGCGCGAGCAACAATTAGCTGCAAAATTGAAACCCCGTTATGATGGGCTGTGTCGTGAGCGTGGTCTGCAAGCAACGGATGAACCCCATGTGATTCGCTTTCGTAATCCGACTCAGGGTATGGTGCATTTTCAAGATAAAGTATATGGTTCGATTACTGTGGATAATCAAGAATTAGATGATTTGATTATTTTGAGGTCAGACGGACATCCTACTTACAATTTTGCAGTCGTAGTAGATGACTGGGATATGCGGATTACGCATGTGATTCGTGGGGATGATCATATTAATAATACGCCTCGACAAATTAATTTATACCAAGCTTTACAAGCACCGGTTCCCGAGTTTGCACATTTGCCCATGATCTTAGGTGAGGATGGTAAACGCTTATCAAAACGGCATGGCGCAGTTTCGGTTTTGGAATTTAAAGAAGAGGGGTTTTTACCGCATGCTTTGTTAAATTATTTGGTGCGGTTGGGCTGGTCGCATGGGGACCAAGAGATTTTTTCTTTGGCTCAGATGATTGAGACGTTTGATTTATCTGCAGTCAGTCGTGGGGTGTCAGGGTTTAATTACGATAAATTATTATGGCTAAATCAGCATTATATCAAGCACGATTCTGCTGCTGATATTGCTAAAACCTTGGAAGGGTATTTTGCTGAAATAGGGATTGACCTGAATCAGGGCCCTCCTTTGGCAGACGTGGTGGCTTTACAAGCTGATCGAGCTAAAACGTTGGTGGAATTGAGAGATAAAAGTCGGTATTTTTATGAAGAAGAGGTTGCGTATGATGCAGAAGCAGTTGCTGCGCATTTGAAGCCACCTGCGTTGGAGATATTACGTATTCTGCAAGAACGATTACAAACATTAGCGTTATGGCAACGTGAAGCCATCCATCTGTGTTTAAAGGAAGTGGTCACTGAGCAGAAAATAGGCTTTGGTCAATTGGCACAACCTTTGCGCGTGGCGGTAACGGGCTCTACAATGTCACCGTCTATTGACGCGACGCTCGAATTAATTGGTAAACAACGCGTTTTAGATCGCTTAGAAAAAGCCCAGAGAATAGGAGACGTTGTATGTTAGTCACATTTCGTACAGATGCTTATGAATCGATCACCTTATTTGGCCATATAGCGCAACGTTTATTAAGCCTGATGGGGCAATCTGGACGTATACCTGGTGCGTTACTAGCCAATGATGTGGCGCCTGCTTTGGCATTACTCATTAAAGCTATAGACATTGAGAAAAATCAGCCAAAAACATCTGCAGAGCAAGATGTGCAAGATGCGGAGCCAGAAATTAGTCTCGCGCATCGTGCCTTACCTTTGATAGCGCTACTACAAGCTGCAGTAGACAAGCATTGTGATGTGTTGTGGGAGTAGTCTCTAAATACGCAACAGATCATCCCGACTTTGGTCTTTTTTATAAAATTGGCTAATAACTCATCTTTTCAAGCGTTATATAAGCAATCTAGCTCAGGATTTCAATTGAAAATCGGTCTGGATTGCTTCACTACGCTCGCAAAGACGACATGTTTGCCTTGTTTTCAAAAAACGACAAAGTCCTGATCATAGCCTTTATTAATGATGATCATTTATTTTACACAGTGCCTCTAATAAATTATACTGCTCTTTTATTGTTTGTTGGAGGTGTTATGGCAGTCCCTTTACATATAGATGAGAGGTTACAGATAGGTTTTTTATATCCTATTGTAGATGAAACTGAATATGCTGAAGAACTTGAAGTATTTGAAGTATTTCAAGCATTTGAAGAACCTGAAGAACCTGAAGAACCTGAAGAAATTCCATTACTAGATGATTATTATGAGCAATACACAGAGTGCGTCATAGCATTATTTAAAGCCATTCCTGCCTTGCGTGGCCCCCAAGATTGTGCCATGTTGCAGCATGCATTGGAAAATCTAGTGGTGCCAAGTTGTGAATATTTAATTGAGTCTGCGCACAAGTTACCAGAGGCTTATCAAGAAGCTTTGTGTAATATATCTGAACATTTGGTTCATTCAGAAATGTATGTTGTGCATTCAAGTCATAGTGATGAGTACGTCAAAATTGTGGAGGCAGGTATCAGACGTTCTTTATCTCAGTTGAGTCTGTTTTCTGAGAAATATGTCAAAGACCGGGAAGAAAAACTTGCTTTAGAACAAGCACGGAAAAAACAAGAAGCAGACCAAAAATTACAGGCGTTGATACAAAAAACATCAGAAATGAGTGACGAGCAAATTATGGAAGCGTTATTTTATACCCAAATTTTAGTGGTGAACCGAGGTGGTGATTCATCTAAATTTGGATCCATTTCTGCGGCGCAACAGCAGATTCATGAGCACAATATTTCTGTTGAACAGTTGTTTGGTCTTAATCCTGAACAATTAAATTGCTTGATTTTTGATGGTTGTTCGAGAGAGGCGCTGGAAATTGTTGAGGATTTGGTTGCGAGTTTGATGCCCGTTATGTGTGCGCCTATGTGATTGGGCTGATTTTTTCAATTAAGGATCGTGCGCATCAGTAAGCGGATAATGCAAATGTCGCTTTCTCATGCGCGCGGCTCAGATTTTCAAAATGAACACATTTTAAGGCGATTTTAACTGATCTAACATCAATTTTGCTGCCACTTGCTCCGCTTTTCTTCGCGTTTCACCATTTCCTTCCGTTGAGATATTCAAAGTAGCTTGATGACAGATGATATGAAAGATCTGATCATGTTCTTCGCCAATGATTTTTTTAACGCTATAGTTGGGTAAGGGATATTTTTGTGCCTGCAGATATTCCTGAAGTTGCGTTTTCGCATCTTTTGAATTAGCGTCTAAAGTCTCATCATTGAGGCGATTTTTATATAAAAACAGAATGACCTGTTGCGCTTGCGCAAAATCACTGTCTAATAGAATTGCGGCAAATATGGCTTCTAATGCGTCGGCCAATATAGAGCGGCGTCGAAATCCGCCACTTTTGAGTTCGCCTTGTCCCAACAATAAGTACTCACCGAGGTCAATTTCCAAAGCGATGTTTGCAAGCATGTCGCCATTGACCAAAAAAGCGCGTAAGCGACTTAATTGGCCTTCGGAGAGCTGTGGAAATTGGTGGTACAACGCATTGGAAATGACTAAGTTCAGGATAGAATCACCCAGAAATTCTAGGCGTTCATAATTTTTTTCACCCACACTGCAATGTGTAAGCGCCTGGCGTAAATAAGCCTTATGACGAAATTCATAGCCTAAATGTTGGTACAATCGTTTGATATGAGGATGCATCGTGATCTCGTTTATGCTAAGCCTTAGCTTAGCCTTAATTAATAATACTTCCCAAACGCGACCAGCGAATATTCCATTCCTTTTTATTCCAACTCATCCAAGTAAAGATGGCTTTACCACGTAAATAATCATCGTGCACAAAGCCCCAATAGCGGCTATCAGCAGAGTCGTCTCGATTATCACCCATCACGAAGTATTGGTCAGCAGGGACAGTTACTTCAAAGTCTGTAGCAGGAACGTCACTACGGCGATATATTTTGTGTAGGACTGGTCCCAGTTTTTCTTGATATTCAGCTACCGGGTGAGCAGAGCTTTCATCGACGGTATATTGCACAAAGTCTTGCTTGGCTTTTTTACCATTGATGGTCAAAATTTTCTGATGGTAGGAAACCACATCACCTGGGACACCAATAATGCGTTTGATAAAATCATATTTAGGATTGGGTGGCCAACGGAAAACCACAATGTCTCCTCTTTTTGGGGAAGAAATGGCGATGATTTTTTTATCCCAAACTGGCAAGCGCAAGCCATAGGTGAATTTGTTAACAACCAAAAAATCGCCTACCAATAAAGTGGGTTCTAGAGAGCCTGAGGGAATACGGAATGGTTCAAATATAAAGGAGCGGACTAATAAAACGCCAAAAAAAATGGGGAAGAAGGAGCGTGAATATTCGATGATTCGATCCGGTTTTTGATTTTTCGTTCTTTTTTTAGACCAAAAGCAAATATCTAATAGTGCAATGACGCCAGCGATTGTCGATAAAACGAGTAGGCATAGTGCAAGATTAATGTTAGCTAACCACAATCCAAGGAAAATGAGAAAACCGGCGCGTGAAGATTCAAGAAGCAAATGAGGATGTTGTCTCGATGTTCTTTTCTTGTATAAAAAACAAATATCTAATAGGGAGATGACTCCAAAGATTATCGCTAAAACTAGCAGAGCGTTTGTCATGTTCATACTTTATTCCTTATTTTTTACGATCAGTTTGAAACACAGCCATAAAGGCTTCTTGGGGAATCTCAACATGGCCCACTTGTTTCATGCGTTTTTTCCCTGCTTTTTGTTTTTCCAGTAATTTGCGCTTACGCGACACATCTCCACCGTAGCATTTTGCTATGACATTTTTACGCAATGCTTTGACCGATTGGCGTGCAATAATATGACTTCCAATGGCGGCTTGAATCGCAACATCAAACATTTGCCTTGGGATCAATTCGCGCATTTTCTCAGTCAAAGCGCGGCCACGATATTGTACTGCTGCGCGATGGACAATAGACGCCAATGCATCTACTTTTTCATTATTGATCAAGATATCCATTTTTACCAAATCTGCTTCTTGGAAACGTACAAAATTATAGTCTAATGATGCATAACCACGACTGATGGATTTTAAACGGTCAAAAAAATCCGAAACGACTTCGCTCATGGGTATATCATAGGTTACCGATACTTGGCGACCGCTATAAAGCATAGAAATTTGCACGCCTCTGCGTTCGATACATAGTGAAATGATGGAGCCCAGGTAATCTTGTGGCACTAAAATATTGGCTCGAACGATAGGCTCAAACATTTGTTTGATTTGTTGTACAGGAGGTAAATGAGAGGGATTATCGATTAAGACGGTTTCTCCCTTGGTATCGATAATTTGATAAATAACGGTAGGGGACGTGGAAATCAATTCTAAATTATATTCACGTTCCAGTCGCTCTTGAATAATTTCCATATGTAGCATGCCCAAAAAACCACATCGGAAACCAAATCCTAATGCTTCAGAAGATTCTGGTTCATAGAATAAGGATGCATCATTTAAACTTAATTTAGCCAATGCTTCCCGAAACGCTTCAAAATCGTCTGAGCTGATGGGGAACAACCCAGCATATACTTGTGGTTTTACGCGTTGAAAGCCGGGTAATGGATTGCTAGCTGGATTTTTTTCTAATGTCAGCGTATCGCCAACAGGTGCACCGTGAATGTCTTTGATGCCAGCTACTACATAACCCACTTCGCCAGCTTTGAGTTCAGAGCTGGGGGTGCGTTTGGGTGTAAAAATACCGACTTGATCCGTGATATAAACTTTACCAGTGGACATGATTTGCATTTTTTGGCCGGAACGTAACGTGCCATTTATAATGCGCACTAGCGATACAACGCCCAGATAAGGATCGAACCAAGAGTCGATGATCAACGCTTGCAAAGGGGCATCAATGTCGCCAATAGGAGGGCGAATACGCTGTACGATGGCTTCTAGAATGTCAGTGACACCTAAGCCGGTTTTGGCAGAAGCTCGAATGGCATTATGTGCATCCACACCAATGATATCTTCTATTTCGGCAATGACACGCTCTGGTTCCGCTTGTGGCAAGTCAATTTTATTTAATACAGGTAACACATCCAATGCTTGATCAATGGCGGTATAACAAACAGCAACGGTTTGTGCTTCAACACCCTGCGCGGCATCCACGACCAAAATGGCCCCTTCACACGCAGCCAATGAGCGTGATACTTCATAAGAAAAATCAACATGACCTGGCGTATCAATAAAGTTTAAGAGATAGGTTTTGCCATCGCTGGCTTTATAATGTAGAGCAACGCTTTGCGCTTTAATAGTGATGCCACGTTCACGCTCAATATCCATAGAGTCAAGAACCTGAGCGCCCATTTCACGATCAGAGAGCCCGCCACAAACCTGGATAAATCGATCGGCTAAGGTTGATTTACCATGGTCAATATGGGCAATAATGGAAAAATTTCGAATTAAAGATAAGTCGCTCAAATGGATACCAATGATGTGAAGTAAAGCACTAGATTCTAGCTGATGTTGCATGAGATGAAAATAGAGTCTGTTGACAATTCGTTAGCTTTAGCCAAAATGGCTGGTCATTCAGAGCTAAATGACGTGTTTGCTAGCGAATTGTTATTTGTGCTTGTTCATTAAGACAGCAAATGCTATCTTTGGTGAGGCGACACAGTCCATTAAATATTTTTGTTTTGTTCGCTCTCAATTTTGTTTAAAAATGATGCTAAGGAGAAAAAATGTGGTGTAGGTGGCAACGACTGCTTTTGGTCATGATGGCGGTTCTATGTATCCAAAATTCGTATGCTGACTCTGCGCTATTGCATAGAAAAGATGCCCAGTCTTTTATCAATGAGCTGGTGGCGCATGACCATTTTTCTGCTTGGCAGGTTCGTCGTATTTTAGCGAATGCCGTGTTTCAACCGCATATTATTGAATCGATGGACCGTCCCTATGAGAAGAAAAATTGGGATGTGTATCAAGCTTTGTTTTTAACGCCGGAGCGGCTGAATTCTGGTCTGACCTTTTGGCGTAATAATCAACAGGTGTTACAACGTGTGGCAAAGGAATATGGGGTTCCTCCTGAAATGATTGTTGCGATTTTGGGGGTTGAGACGTTGTATGGGAAGCGCCAAGGTGATTATCGTGTGTTAGATGCATTAACGACATTGGCTTTTTATTATCCTGCACGCGCGCCCTATTTTAAGAAGGAATTACGCGAATTTTTATTATTGTGTCGCGAGCATCATGTATCTCCCACCGTCTATAAGGGGTCTTATGCAGGCGCGATGGGTAAACCGCAGTTTATGCCGAGCAGTTATCGTAGTTATGCTGTAGATTACCATGGGCGTGGGCGTCCAGATTTGATGCGTAAAGATCAGGATGTGATCATCAGTGTCGCCAATTATTTTAAACAGCATGGTTGGCAGCCTCAGCAAAAAATGGTTGTAGAAAAAGTACGGGTTCCGCAACAGCGTTTGCACAGTTTGGTTATGAACAGTAAATCACCCAATTATACTGTACCACAATTAAGAAAAGTGGGGGTGCGGCCTCCGCTGCAACATGCTGCCGGGATGCATCCACAAGAAGCAGGATTATTGGAGTTGATGACAGATCAGGGTGCTGAATATTGGATGGCTTATCCCAATTTTTACGTGATCACACGTTATAATACGAGCCCGCAATACGCATTAGTCGTGTATTTGCTTGCCCAATCGTTACGAAAGAATTATGTTGGCATGACAGGGTAAGGAAGGATCGTACTGTGTTAACTTGCTTTTTGTTTATTCAAAATGAAGATCTGACCTCGATCTTGAGTATGCGGATGGATATGTATGGTCGAGTTGAGCATCCTGTGCAAATTCGTACCATTGAAGAAATTCGTGCGCTACAAGTGAATGCACGGACCATCATTGTGTTGCCTACCGAATGGTGTGCCTTATACCAAGTAGAATTACCTCTATTACCCGATCATAAGGCGCGTGAAGCGATACCTTATGCATTGGAAGATCATTTAGCACAATCTGTAACGAAAGTGCATATTGCGTTTGATAAAGCGCATTATCGAGATGGGAAATATTTGGTTGTGGTCATTGATAAGCATATCATGACTGAATGGATGACGAGATTGAGTAATCTGGACTTGGATTATGATCTCATTACGATTGATTGGTTTGCTTTGCATCCAGGAGAGGGGTGGGTCTCCGAATATGCGGTGATCATCCATTCGCCTGCATTTCAAGGTGCAGTTAGTTTGGATATATGGGAAAATTATACCCAAGTTTGGGCTGCGAATATAGATTGGCAGGTTTTTGCTGAGAGTGCGACGCATCCGGCCTGGGCTGCAGCTACTAGGCATAACGAAAACAGACATGCGCTGGTTGCGGAGCGCTTATGTCAAACCAAAAATTTAAATTTATGCCAAGGAGCACTCCAACATACGACGAGCCAAACGCAAGTGAAGCGTTGGTATCAATTGGCAGGGATCTTGGCTTTGGTTTG
>CAISKC010000415.1 GCA_903885895.1 uncultured Legionella sp. | reverse complement strand
TTGAAAAGCCATTACATCAACTTTTGGAAATTGACATAATGTCTATTCCTGAAAAAAACATGCTCTTACATGATTGGAATGATACAGATTCGATTTATAACAAAAATGAGACCCTATCACACATCTTTGAGAAACAGGTTGCTAAAACACCTTCACACATAGCGTCATCGTTTGAGGGTCAAACTCTAACGTATCAAGAGCTAAATCAATCATCCAATCAACTTGCACATTATTTGCGTGATATTGGAGTGCGGGCTAATACACCGGTAGCGTTATGTCTTGGCCGGGGATTAAATGTTGTGATCAGTATGTTAGGTATTGTAAAGGCAGGCGGATTTTATATCCCTATTGACCCTGATTATCCTAAAGATCGTATACAGTACATGCTTAAAGATAGTTGTGCTTCTTTTATTATTACAGAATCACGTGCTCGATCTAACATACTTTCTGTAAACTCAAAATCAGTAACTATCATTACTTTGGATCAAGAATTTCCATTTATACAAAAAAAAGCTATTACCAATTTACAACCCATAGTTACATATAACGATTTGATTTATACCATCTATACCTCAGGCACAACTGGCAAACCGAAAGGAGTAATGATAAAGCACCAAGCATTGATTAATTTCTTACATGCTATGCAAGCAATACTACAACTATCACAAGAAGATAAATGGTTAGCAGTTACACCTATTTCTTTTGATATTTCTGGATTAGAATTATTTTTACCTCTTGTTATTGGCGCTCAATGCGTAATTGCTAGTAAGAACGCCATTGTAGATGGTAAAAAATTAGCCCATCAATTGTCTGAAGAAAAAATCACCATATTACAGGCTACACCAATGACATGGGCCATGCTCTTAGGCGCAGGATGGCGTAACACAAATAAGCTTAAAATTCTTTGTGGCGGAGAACCACTAAAAATGAAGCTTTGTAACGAGCTGCTAGAACAATCAGAGCAAATTTTAAATCTCTACGGCCCTACCGAAACTACAATTTGGTCCAGCTATTTCAAATATAACAAGGGTGATATGTTATTCCCTATTGCTCCTATAGGTAACCCTATTAAAAATACCAAATTTTATGTTTTAGATAAATACTTAAAATTAGTTCCGATTGGTATGATAGGAGAGCTTTATATAGGTGGTGATGGCCTGGCTCAGGGCTATTTTAATCAGCCAGAATTGACTAGAGATAAATTTATCTCCAATCCTTTTACTGATACCAATAACTTGTTATATAGAACAGGAGATCTCGTTTCTTGGCATCCAAATGGTTATTTAGAATACATAGGGCGCATTGATGAGCAAATTAAAATTAGAGGTCACAGAGTTGAGCTAGGTGAAATTCAAAGTCAAATTGAAATGCATGAAGAAATCCAACAATCCATTGTTTTATTGGATAAAAACGACAATCATGATCCACAAATTATAGCGTGTTTAATTCAGGATAAAAAACGAAAATGGAATGAAAATGCTCTACGCGATTATTTGAAAGACTTTTTACCGCCTCATATGATACCTAAATATTTTATTGCGTTTCATAAATTTCCACTTACGCCCAACAAAAAAGTAGATAAAATAAGATTATTGCATTTAGCTAGAAAACAGCTTTTAGAAATAAATAATATTCATGAAGAAATTGATCCGCCAAAAACAACAGAAGAAAAAACACTT
>CAISKC010000414.1 GCA_903885895.1 uncultured Legionella sp. | reverse complement strand
AGATGAGCTAAAACCAATCGATTTTCAATGGAAAATGGTCGATAAGCTCTTTCATCGGTATAGGCTGCAACTACGCCCACTAATCTTGGCTATTGATTTTTCTAGTACAATTGAAGGTAGTCCTTGGTTGGAAGTTATCCTGTGGTTCAAAGAAGTGTTTGGTAAAAACAATGAAATTAATAAGCGCCCCGTTATCGAATGTCCTGAAAAGACAAGGCCCAGGCGAATGCTTCGATATCTATTTGATACCACTTCCACAGGTGAATTGAAATTTATTGGCGATCGCTATGAGTTTTGGGTGTATCGCCAAATAAAAAAACGGCTCAAATCCGGTGAGCTTTATCTATCCGATAGTGTTCACCATCGCTCACTTCAGCAAGAAATAGATTCTGCTCATGAAAAAGGGACCTTGATTGAACCATTGAGTGTTCCGGCCTTAAGCACACCTATAAAGGATTTATTAAACGAACGGTGTGAGGTATTGGCAGCGGAATGGCAGAAATTTAACAATGATTTTACGAAAGGAAAGCTCAAGCACTTGCGTTATGATGAGAAAACAAAAACGCTTCATCTAAAAAGCCCAAAAGGGAACAAAGACGAAGAACTCCAACAACGATTTTACGACCAACTACCAACCTGCGATATTGTAGATATGCTGCGGTTTGTTAAGAAAGAGGTTCATTATTCTTCGGTCTTCACACATATACAACCGCGTTATAGCAAGTTGGCTGTGGATGAAAACGCTCTAGATGCCGTTATTCTTGCCCAAGCCATGAACAATGGTAATCTGAATATGGCCGAAATTTCAGATATTCCTTACGATAAGCTCATTGATGTTTATCAATCACGTGTACGCCTACAAACATTGAGGAAAGCCAGTGATTTGATTAGCGATGATATTGCCAAAATGCCAATTTTTTCAGACTATCCATTGGACATGACTATTCTTTATGGCGGTGTTGATGGGCAAAAATATGAGGTAGAGCGGCCAACTATCAAGGCTAGACGCTCCAAAAAATATTTTAAAAAGGGTAAGGGTGTCGTAGCCTATACATTATTAATGAATCATATCCCTCTACAAACAGAATTAATTGGCGCCCATGAACATGAGAGCTATTTCGCATTTGATATTTGGTACAATAACACCAGTAGTGTTACACCAACCGCCATTACAGGCGATATGCACAGCATGAATAAAATAAACTTTGCTTTAATGGACTGGTTTGGCGCTAGTTTATGTCCTCGTTTTACAAATTTGCAAAATCAACTGAAACACCTTTTTTGTCACGACGACCTAGATCAATATAACGATTAGTTGATAAGACCCGTTGATAAAATCAATTGCCAATTGATAGAAGAGGAGTGGTCAAATATTGAATCTATTATTAGGGCGTTGAGCCTTAAAGAGATCACTCAAAGCATTTTAGTGAAAAAATTATGCAATTATAGCGCTTCTAATCGCACACGAAAGGCAATATTTGAGTATGATAAATTGATCCGTAGCATCTATACTTTAAAATATTTGCAAGATAAGAAGTTGCAAAAAATTGTGCATCACTCTCAAAATCGAGTTGAATCTTACCATCAGTTAAGAGCTGCCATTGCAACTGCATATGGTAAAAAACAATTATGGGGCAGGGGGGAACGAGAGTTGGCCATTAGCAATGAATGTGGCAGATTTATTGCCAATGCGATCATTCATTACAATTCATCAATACTCTCCAAGCTCAAAGAGAAGTATACCGCTGAAGGCAACGAAAAAGCACTGGCTATATTGAAAAAGATTTCTCCCGCTGCATGGAGACATATCCATTTTCAAGGACACTTTATTTTTTCTGATGACAAGATCATTGATCTCGATGTAATTATAGGTAAAGTTTTCTTGGATGAATTAAGAAAAAATGTGAAACAGAGCGATTCGAAACGGGGATGAGATCTTAAAAAACCTTAATGACTAAAAACTATACGGGTAAGTAGATCATCGGAACTTCCCCGACAACCCCTCGCAGAACGCAGCATGACTCTCTCAACTCCCTGCGCTCCCATTAAGCAACCTTAAACATCAGCTTCCAATGTGCAAATAGTCGCGGGGACTTTTTCATGATTTTCT
>CAISKC010000413.1 GCA_903885895.1 uncultured Legionella sp. | reverse complement strand
TTTATTGTTGTTTCGCAACTCAATAGTACCGAATTTTAACGATGACGCTAATACTTCTTGCTCATCTTGAATTTACAGCAGTATACGGACTTAACCTATATTATCGACGCTCCTATCTTTATGAACAACTGGCAAAGAAATGTCTGGCAAAAGAAAACCATGAAGAAGCCACTGAGTATTTTGCGCTTGCCACATCCGACACTGAGTCAGCGATGAAAGCTTACGATGATATAGAAAAAATAAAAATATGTCGCAAAGAACTAAAAGAAGATAAAGAGCGAATAACGACTACCACTCCAAAAAACGAAGATCAAACTTGCAGTGCCACTTCCCAAGCGCGAAGCAAAAAAAGAATACTCGATGAATCAAGCCGTACGACGTCTGAAGATAATAGCCCTAAAAAACATAATTTGCGCAATAAACATAGAATGTGGAGTCCTCAAGCTGCCTATGAAAACAAAGTAGCAACTCTTGAACAAGAGCAAAAAAACGCATATAAGAGATAGAAGATATATTAAGATTAGGAAATTATCGTGCTGAGATACTTAGAGCGAAAACAGACCAAAACCCAAATATGGGATCCCAAAGATCCCATCCATCTCAAAAATGCAATCTGGATTGATTTACTATCCCCTACTCAAATTGAAGAAAAACTCCTTGAAACACAGTTAGAATTTAGCGTCCCTACACGTGCTGATATGATTGAAATTGAATTATCTAGCCGCTTATATTGCGAAAATGATATCTACTTTATGACCGTCACCATGATTGCACATCCTGATACCATGGAAGCGGTGCTTGATCCCATCACGTTTGTGTTGACCAAGCATCAACTCATTACGATCCGTTACGTAGAGCCACAATCATTTAAATTATTTAATTTTCAAGCAGAAAAATTAGCAACCGACCATCGAGATCCTGTTTTTTTATTAATCGGACTTCTAGATGCTTCTGTAGATAAATTAGCGGATACCTTAGAGTTAGTAGGGCATCGTTTGGACACTTATTCACAAACTATTTTTAATAAAACAGCAACCTCTGAAAAAAATGATTATCAACAATTGATGCAACAAATGGGGTCCATCGCGGATTTAAACACCAAAGCACGTGAAAGCTTGGTCACATTTGGACGTTTATTGACTTTTTTCTCGTCAACGGTTGATCCTAAACTGAATAAAGAAAAACATATTCATCTCAGTTCTATTACTGCTGACATTGTGTCACTGAGTGATCATGCGAGTTTTTTGTCTACCAAAATTAATTTTTTACTGGACGCAACATTAGGGATGGTTAATATTGATCAAAACAATGTCATCAAAATTCTTTCCGTCGCTGCAGTCATTTTTTTACCTCCCACTTTGATCGCAAGTATCTATGGGATGAACTTCACAAATATGCCTGAGCTTTCTTGGCGATATGGGTACTTTTTTACAGTGGGTCTGATGTTACTGTCTACGTGGTTGCCGTATAAATACTTCAAATATAGAAAGTGGTTTTAGGGCAAGAGCGTCATCCAGAGCTGATGTATCCCCACGAAAATGCACAAATTTCACGAGTTATGTTTAGAGAACCGCGTGAAGCTTCATATTTTAAACAAAAAATAAAAAAAGAACCGTTCGGGCTGAGGAGTAGCGCAGCTACGTCTCGAAGCCTTAAAGCATGTGCCCAGGCTTCGAGACAGCGCTATCGCGC
>CAISKC010000412.1 GCA_903885895.1 uncultured Legionella sp. | reverse complement strand
TTGCCTAATAATAATTCTGGTAATGTTATTGTCGGTCAGCAAACAATTAATCTTGGTAGTCTCAACCCCAATAATAGTCTCTATCATACAACTGTATCTTCTGAGACCGACGGTAGCATATTTTATTTAGCAGTTAATATGGCGACTGGTGTTATCTCTGCAACAACAATTTATGAGTTCGCTAAAGACTCGATTTCTGGTTACTACTTCCCAACCAATAGTTCTCAGGTTTTTCAAGCGGACAATACATTTACTACGCCCATTGGAAATTACCTATATGTTTGTAATCATCAGTGTAATACTTGTGGAACAACCCCTACTTTTAGTAGAATTGATAAAAATAATTTTACGGCTGCGCCGACTTCTCTTACTGTGGTCGGCGCTTTACCTCAGAGCGGAGGAGCAGCAATGTTTACGGATGGAACTTATCTATATGTCTATGACAATAGCAATGTGTTTAAAAAATATTCCATCAGCGGAACTACGTTAACCGATATGGGGGCATATACTTTGACAGATTTTAATTCGACTTATTTATCCCAACGCCCTCCTGAAACTCTTTTTTATGACGGAACAAATGTGATAGCATTTACCAATGGGGACAATACAACCACTAAGTTTAACTTAACTGGCAACTTTATGAATAGCAACGTTAGGTCTGTAAATACTTCTTTTTCAGGGGCAGGTTATCATGATGCCTTAGTAGTGAACTTCAGCAATAATATGCTCTATAGAATTGATTTTTGTGTCGCAAGTCCATTCGCATCCAACGAAAAGATAATGACTTTAACTCCTTTCTCAAAACCTTAGATAGAATCGAAGGATTTTGATTGGGCTACATGTTTCGGGGGTAATGATACAATATGATGGGAGTCAATTAGCCAGCAATTTCCTCTATCATTTGGTCGCTGAATTTGAGTGCAAACTTCCACACTTCAAGGACATCGGTAATTTTTATTTCGTAAGGCTGAAATGTTGGGTTAAGTGATACCAGCAATAGTTTTCCATCATCCTTAATACGGTTATACACTCGTTTGAAAATGATTCCATCATCCTTTGTAATGATAACATAGCCCTGACCATTTTTAATGCTGAACCAGTCATCAATATAATTACAAGCAATCCAGGAGCGGTCTTTGATGGGCAGCATTGAATCGCCACTAATCTGGAAAGCACGATGCTTCTTATCTTTCGGAAGAAAGGGGAAATTATATGACGGCAACTTTGCAATGTATTCGGGGTCGCCATAACCACTTGCATATCCCGCTTTTGCTTTTACAGAAACCAGTTCAACATTATCCTCATTCTTTTCATTTACAGTTGTTGCCAGAATTCTCAGACGGCTTCCCTTAATGTATACATCCAATCCTTTTTCAAGTTCGCTCAATTGGCTGGCTGAAAGCTTTCTGAAGTCAGCCGTAAGCAGTGTATTGATATTGATGTTGACGTATTCAGAAATCAGAACTAAGTTTTCAATTGACGGATTTGATATGGCATTCTCATAATTATTGAGCAGGCTTCTCTTGATGCCCATAAAGTCAGCAAAATCCTGCTGAGAACGCTTTTTGCGCTCCCTGAGCACCCTAAGATTGGTTCCGAAAAAATTTATCATCCTAATTGTTTGTGATTGTAAAAATAATGTTGTTTAGATTATGTGCAAGTAATTGACAGTAATAGTGTCAATTGATTTTTTGAAACGATAAAGCATATAATCATGGGAAGAGTAATTCAGCAAGACCAGAACAATGGCAAAGCACTCGAAATACGTCTGGAGCAGGTGGGTGAAAAGTATTATGTAATTCTTGCGGGGATGACGTTTAATCTTCGAAGTGGATGTGCATCTGGCATGTGTGAGTCAACAGGTGAGGACGAGTTTATGTCCGTTGAAAATGAGACTTACAAGGAGTATCCATTCAACAATTACCAGGATGCGAGGGATGCCTATAACACATTTAAACAAACAGTGTTGGGATGAAAGTAAATCAGAACGACCCGAATAAGATTAACCTTGTTCCCAACGTCATGTTCGTGGACATGAATAGCTTTTTTGCCAGTTGCGAACAACAGGTCAATTATTGGCTCCGTGACCGACCAGTGGGGGTATGTGTTTATACTGGTAGAGGTGGTGCTGTAATTGCCTTATCCAAGGCTGCAAAGCGATTGGGAATAAAACCTGCACGAGCGGACGAGATAATGAAAAAGCATCCTCAGTTCATTACTCTTCCAACCAACCCTGCATTGTATCGGCAATTCCACGTGAAGATTATGAAAGTGCTACAACAATATTCAACTGATGTGATTCCAAAGAGTATTGATGAAGCTGTGGTAAATTTTGCTGGTTATCATTTGGTGTATAAAGACCTGGAGGAAGTCGAGATCGG
>CAISKC010000411.1 GCA_903885895.1 uncultured Legionella sp. | reverse complement strand
GCACCCATGCCAAAACCTTTGACCGTTTTAGCTAAGATAACCGTAGGGCCGCCGCGATTTGCCATGGCTTTAGCATAAGCAGCGTAGACTTTTTGAGAATCATGTCCCCCACGATTCAAACGCCAAATATCGTCATCGCTTAAATTTTCAACCATCTCTTTTAATTCAGGATAGGCACCAAAAAACTTTTCACGAACAAATGCACCATCTTTTGCTTTATAGCTTTGATATTCCCCATCAATACATTCATCCATTCTCTTCTGGAGTAAGCCATCTCGATCCTGTTCCAATAACGGATCCCAACGTCTGCCCCAAACCACTTTAATAACAGACCAGCCTGCACCACGAAATACACCTTCTAATTCTTGAATGACTTTTCCATTGCCACGCACCGGGCCATCTAAACGTTGCAAATTACAATTGACCACAAAAATCAGATTATCTAATTTTTCACGGGCTGCAATGGCCAAAGCGCCTAGTGATTCCGGCTCATCTGTTTCACCATCGCCCAAAAAAGCCCATACTTTTCTATTTTGATCTTTCAACAAACCACGGTTTTCCAAATATTTTAAAAAGCGCGCTTGATAAATAGCTTGTAACGGGCCTAAACCCATTGAAACAGTGGGGAATTGCCAAAAATCACCCATCAACCATGGATGAGGATAGGAGGTTAATCCTCCGCCATCTACTTCTTGACGGAATTTGTCCAATTGATCAGCCGACAACCTGCCCTCTAAAAAGGCTCGGGCATAAATACCAGGTGATGAATGACCTTGAATATATAAAAGATCCCCCAGAAACCCATCTTTGGCGCCACGGAAGAAATGGTTAAACCCCACTTCATAGAGCGTACTCGCTGAAGCATAGGTCGCAATATGTCCACCCAATTCTGATGCAAAGCGACCAGCACGCAGTACCATTGCTACGGCATTCCAACGAATCAATGCTGCGACCCGTTTTGCCATGCCTTCATCCGGCGGAATCCGCTTTTCTTCATATGTTTTAATAGTATTACAATAAGGCGACGTCACCGGTACATTCAGACCATACCCTTTACGAGTTGCCTGCTCCAATAAAGTCTTCAGTAAAAAAACAGCCCTCTCAGATCCATCACTCGCTTCAACAGCTGACAACGCATCAAGCCATTCTTTCGTTTCAATCGGATCAATATCATTTATTTCGTTTGCCATAAAAACCCTTTTTATTCAATTACATAACTGATTGTAAACGTTTGTATATTGTACCGCGACACGCTTGTTTACACATTCTTTTATCTTGCTCGCAATCACACGTCGTTTTACGACACGCTAACGGATCACGAAACGCTGGTAATTCCGCAATCATAATTTGTCCTTTGACAGCCTGTTGATGCTGGTACCGCACAAAACGCGCTGCTGTCATCGCGTCATTTTTGGCACGGCATACATTTTGATTGTCATCACAAATTTGCGTACATTGGTAGTTCTGTTGTTCACAGTGCCTATAACACGCCTTTCCGCGTACCACTTGTTCCTGATGTTGATAATAATAGGAACAGGATGACAGCATCAAAATAGCGATCGACAATAATAATCTTATATTCAACATTAATCTTTTCTCAAGCTATCAGATAAAGACATGGGTGTTGGGTATTTTAATACAACCAAATAGGACGATACAATGAAAGTTAAGATCGTAGTCGCTTGAATCAAATTAGAAGCCACTTCAGAAATCACACCCGTACTGATCCCAATGGCTGCCAACAACAAGGAAAATTCACTGGCTTGTCCCAAACGCAGGCCCACCTCTTTTGATACGGATTTTTTTTCACCTGCTTTTATCAGCAACATATTAAAGCATAGCGGCTTTAATACCAACATCAGCGTCGCCAGAATACAAGCCGGGATCATCACTTGCGACATATAAGAAAAATTAAACGTTGCACCGACCGAAAAGAAAAACATGACTAAAAAGAAATCACGTAACGGTTTTAAACTTTCAGCAATAAATAAGGAGATCGGGCTCGATGCTAACGCAACGCCACCGATAAACGCACCCACTTCTTGAGACAAACCAATTCTCTCCGCTAGCAGGGACATGCTCAAACACCAACCGATGGATAATAAAAAAACGTACTCTTGAGTTCGATCAAAGCGGGCTAACAATTTAACCAACACATAGCGTTCAAACGCAAAACCAAATAATATCAAAGCAGGAAACGCCACAGACACCAACACCAAGTCATGCCAACTAAAGGCTCCATCTTGGGCGCCATTGATCGTGATTAACACCATAATCGCAATGATATCTTGCATCAACAACACAGAGATCATCACTTCACCAGTATGTTGATGATGTAAAATGGTTGTGGGTAATAATTTCAAACCAATGATGGTGCTTGAAAACATCATGGAGGCGCCGAGCACGACACTTTCTATATGTGTTAAGCCGAACCAACATCCAATAAAATAAGCAATGACCGCAAACAACAGTGAACTAAATGTGGCAATCCAAGTGACTTTCTTCAACATATGCAATAAATTTTGCGGCTGCAAATGTAAACCGAGGAGAAAAAGCAAGAAAATAATCCCGACTTCACCAACATCGTTCACGGTACCCAAATCAGCAATCCACTTTAAACCCCAAGGTCCTAAGGCTGCGCCCAGTAAAATATAGGCCACCAGTAATGATTGACGCGTATAGAGTACAATTGTTGAAAATACTGCAGCACCAGTAAAAATCAAAAAAATGGTATAAAACACAGTACCTTCATGCATAACACGTCTTTCCTTTGCGAAACTTATCAATCCAAAAATAAGCCATGATCATACCAATAATCAGCTTAAAAATACAGCCGATAATAGGGTCTATTGACAATTCTACTATCTTAGCCAAAAACGCCTGATTTTCTGTACTCCG
>CAISKC010000410.1 GCA_903885895.1 uncultured Legionella sp. | reverse complement strand
GTTTCTTTATCGGCTGTGTGGCAGAGTGGTCATGCAGCGGCCTGCAAAGCCGTGTACGCCGGTTCGATTCCGGCCTCAGCCTCCAACAATTTATGCCTAGGTGGCGAAACAGGTAGACGCAAGGGATTTAAAATCCCTCGGTGGTAACACCATGCCGGTTCGATTCCGGCCCTGGGCACCAATTATTTTTATGATGTAGCCTTGATGTAGCTTAGCGCAATCAAGGTTTATCATAATGATACACATTATCCCGAGCTCAGCGAGGGATCTTCCTGGATATCATAAATAGTGTCTTCTCCAATTACAGGTGCACGTATCAAGGACAAAGCACTTTAATTCTTATTCTATAATTTATATCGATTGATATGTTAAAGACCGTGCCGCCGCAGGGAGATCACTCGCTGAGCTCGGGATGACGTGGGGAGGTAGGGGCGGACACGTCGTTGAGTTCCTTGGTCCACCCTTTTGTTTCGTATTGCTATCTAGCTACCTGGATGATATGAAATAGTGCTTTGATTTGCGGATTGCTTGGAACACTGTAAGAACAAACATTGATAGGGCCATCTTCCGTCAAGTGGTCGCCTTTGTCTTTACGATTGGCTGCGATTTGAAATGAAACAGGTGTCGTGCTATCTAATTGCAAGCTATGCATGGCTGCGTGAGCGCTGTCATCAATATTTGCGCCATAAGTCACAGAAAACCCAGACATCGTAAACATGTAGCTTTCTGTCTTAGATGTCTTTTCAATTTGGACTAAAGAACCTAGCATGGTGTTGTTATGAGTATTATATCCCAGGATATTGGTAAACTGGAGAGCGCCATCCATGCTTTCTAAGTAATCAACTGAGGGACAAGTGGTTGTAAAATCTGATTGAGCAATGGCTGATTGCAAGCTAAGCGCGCACAAAGTAGCCATGATCATTTTTTGTGAAAAAAGTTTGATATTCATTTTTATCTCCTAATAATAGACCATGGTGATCATATAACATATTGAATGGAAGTAAAATAGACTTTTGGATCGATGTTAAAAAAGTATTTTCGACTGCATATAAATCATATATGATAACGGTAGTTGACGCCGTGCTCAAAATGTCTGGTGGGCACGTCGCTATCGCTCCTTTGTCCACCCCACACTCTATTTATATATGTAGGGTAGACGAAGCAGAGCGTGTCCACCAATAAATCTTGAACCTCAGAAGGATAGGGCGATGACGTTTGTTGTGAAAGAGAGTTGTATCAAGTGTAAATTTATGGATTGTGTTGAGGTTTGTCCTGTTGATTGCTTTTATGAAGGGCCTAATTTTTTAGTGATTCATCCTGATGAATGCATTGATTGTGCATTATGTGAACCAGAATGCCCTGCGAATGCGATTGTTTCGGAAGATGATTTACCTGAAGATCAACACGAGTATTTGGCTTTGAATGCGGAACTAAGTTTGGTTTGGCCCAATATTACTGCCAAAAAAGACGCACCACCGGATGCTGCAGACTGGCAAAACGTCACAAAAAAGCGTGAATATCTAGAGAAAGAGTGGCCGAAAAAATAAGCCCGTCTCCTCAGCAGGCGGATTTGCCGATATTGTGTCAAACGTTATTTGCTCCTGGCGGCAGACTGAGCACGGCTATCCCTGAATTTGTGGTGCGTCCACAGCAAAGTGCTTTGGCAATGACCATTGCTGAGGCCATCCTCCAACAACAGACCCTGGTTATCGAAGCGGGGACTGGAACGGGTAAAACGTTTGCTTATTTGATCCCGTCTTTGCTGAGCCGCAAGAAAATTGTCATCTCTACAGCGACCAAAACCTTACAAGATCAATTGGTAGAAAAAGATTTACCCTTGTTGATTCAAGCATTGGGTCTATCTACTCAAGTTCAAAATTTAAAAGGTCGCAGTAATTATATTTGTCGACAGCGTACACAGGTCTATGCCGAGGAAGGCCAAGCCCAGACCGTCGCATGCGCTCAAGATATTGCCTATGTACGAGAAAAGTTACCGCAGTTAACGCACGGTGAGCGCAGTGAATTACCCACTTTACGCGAAGATTCCCAAGCTTGGCCGTTTGTGACATCCACGACCGAAAACTGTATGGGCCGTGCTTGTGAAGAGTATGATCGATGTTTTCTGATGCAAGCACGGAAACGTGCTATTACGGCAGATGTGGTGGTGATTAATCATCATATTTTCTTTGCAGATTCTCGTTTGAAAGAAGAAGGCTTCGGAGAGTTGCTGCCGCAAGTGAGCGCTGTTATTTTTGATGAAGCGCACCAGTTGGCGGATATTGCTCAAGCATTTTATGGTACGCAATTTGGTACGCGGCAAGTACGAGAATTGTTTGATGATATGTTACGTGCTTGGCCCGTTTTGGATTTGGTACAGCAACCCTGGAAACAATGGTCAGTGGTACTGGACCAGATCTTAGATCGCTTATGGCTAGCCGCTCCGGAAGAGCGTAGTGCTTGGGCTGTGATCTCGAAGATTTTGACATTTCGGCAGGCTTGGACAGATTTTTTAGAGTTTATGCAAAGCTGGGTGGATGTGATGCCGCCGATTCAGACCAGTGATGAACCGGAATTGGTACAATGTAAAACCAGACTGCTGGCACTTTATCCTATTATTCAGAACTTGCATCAAGCAGATCCGAGTCAGATCTACTGGGTAGAAAAATTTAAACGCTCAGTGGTATTTCATCAAACGCCTTTAGACATCGCTGCAGATTTTAATACCATGATCAATCGCTATGCTTGTACTTATGTGTTTACTTCAGCGACGTTAACGGTGGCTAATTCTTTCGCTTGCTTTACCAAACCTTTGGGGTTGGTTAATCCAGAAACATCACAGTTTCCTAGTCCGTTTGATTTTATGGAACAATCCCTGCTTTATTTGCCGCGTGGTCTACCTGATCCTAAGAATTTGGGGTATTATGATGCTCTTTTGACCAAGGCTGTGCCGGTGATTACGGCTTGTGGTGGGCGTTGTTTTTTCTTGTTTACTAGCCATCGTGCTTTGCAAGAGATGGCGAAAAGGTTAAAGCATCATGTGTCTTTTCCATTGTTGGTACAGGGCGAAGAAGCCAAACCGATATTATTGGCGCGTTTCCGACAGCTAGGTAATGCCGTATTATTGGGCACTTCAACCTTTTGGGAAGGCGTGGATGTGAAGGGCGAGGCTTTATCCTGTGTGATCATTGATAAGATTCCATTTGTAAATCCCAACGATCCGGTTGTACAAGGAAAAGCCCAGTTTTATGAAGCCCAAGGTTTATCAGGATTTGAGGAAATATCCTTGCCCGCAGCAGTGTTGGCGCTGAAGCAAGGCGTTGGTCGTTTGATCCGAGATGTCAGTGATCGCGGTGTATTGATGCTGGCGGATCCGCGTTTGATTGGACGCGCTTATGGGGCGCATATTTTTGCTAGCCTACCCTTGATGCGGAAAACGCGGGATGAGAAAAAGGTATTGGCCTTTATTGAGCGGGGCTTTAAGAATGAATTTAATTGCGATTGATACGTCGACAGAGATGGCAAGTGTTGCCTTATCAGTGGGCACAGATGTCTATAGTTTAGAACAAGTAGGCGTGCGGCAGCATGCACAGCTTTTGCTCCCAATGATTCAGACATTGATGCAAACGCATCAGATGACTTGGTCGATGATACAAGGGATTGTGTTTGGTTCAGGGCCTGGGAGCTTCACGGGATTACGGATCTCATGTAGTATTGCTCAGGCTTTGGCTTATGCACATTCGTTACCAATTTTTGGAATCAGGAGCATGGATGCCATTGCCTATCAAGCACGTATCTTAGCCCAAGCGCCCGACGTTGGGATTTTAGCGATGGGCGATGCTCGGATGCAAGAAGTTTATTGGGCGTATTATCCTCCTAGTGCGTCGTGCATCGATGCAGAGGTTCGTGTTGGCCCTGTACAAACAGTGCAAGTTTTGGAAGGCGTTCCTTTTGTTTTGGCGGGTTGGGGCTTGGATGCCTATCATGCGCATTGGTCAGATCTCTTGCAAGATAAATGGAGGGCTCATTATGCGATGTACCCCAAAGCGGAAACTTTGATTCGTATTGTGCAAACAGGAGTGTGCCGTGCTGTCACAGCAGCAGAAGCCTTACCATTATATGTGCGCAATAACGTGACTGGAGCAGTTCATGGATAAAAAATTATTAGCTATTTTGGTCTGTCCTTTGTGTAAAGGGCAATTGCTGTTAAAAAAGAAAGAATTGATTTGTCGTTTTGATCGCTTGGCTTATCCTATTCTCGATGATATCCCCGTTATGCTAGAGCATGAAGCACGGCGTATATCGTTGAAAGAGAAAGATGAGTTATCTTAGGAACGGGCCAGAAATCAATGGCGTTAAGTAAGGGTAAATACTACTTCGTTCGGGCTGAGGACTGATGTATCCCCACATGATTTTTTGTTATAAAGTAAT
>CAISKC010000409.1 GCA_903885895.1 uncultured Legionella sp. | reverse complement strand
TTTTTAATTAATACTCTGGGAAACATTGCCTTTGGTTTACCGTTAACAATAATAACTCCACGCGCATTTAAGTCATTTGCGTTAGGATAGTCTGCTTTGGTATATTTTTTGATTTTATATGGGTCATCATTTCTTTGAGTTATACCCAATATCTCAAATTGGTCAGGATTATATTTATCTAAAAAGCTAACAGGCACACCCATTATTCCACCATAATCACTGGGGATAGCATCTGTAAAAGGTATATCTATGGCATCATAGTTGTCATATCGGTCATAAGACTTTTTACCTTTTAACTTCTTGTTAAATTTTAAATTCTCTTTCATTGACATGGGTTTCAGTAGTATATGCCGCTTCCCGTGTTCAATGTTAGTAAACCAAGCTGCTGGTACATTTTTCATATTTACTCCATCGGTAACTCTGTCAACATCATCAGTGTTTTTTGTTTCAAACCATAACCCACCACCCCACCCAGTACTTCCAGCCCACATTTTATTGTCCCTGATTAAATGAAAGACCTCTTTGAGCGTAACGATATTTTTATTGCCAATCATGAGAAATTTTTTGTCTGCCTCAATAATCCAAGCTAAAAATTCTCGAAACAATGAAAATGGTGGATTTGTAATAATTATGTCTGACTTATCTCTCAGTTTTTTAATCTCATCACTTCTAAAGTCTCCATCACCTTTTAAGTAGCTCCACTCTAAATCATTTACATCTATTTTACCGTCACCAGACCTGTCTTTAGTAAGTGTAAATATCTTTCCATTTTTTACAGTTTTCTTTTTGTCAAATTTTGGATTGTTTGTTTCAAAAAGAGTTGGTTGGTATGCGATTTTATAATTTTTACTGTCTGGTGCATAGCTTGTGCTTATTATTCTTCTAAGTCCAAATTGCTCAAAATTCAGTGCAAAATACTTGGTAAAGTTGCTCCATTCAGGGTCATCACAAGGCAATAGCAATGTCTTGCCACGAAAAGCATTTGGGTTGTATTCTAAATATGCTGCAATTTCTTTTTCTATATCGCGCCACTGAGTATAAAACTCATCGTTTTTTGCATTTTTTGCATTTGTAAGATTACTGTTTTCCATATTCTAGTTAAGGTGTCAAATATATTAAACCCTTTTTCATTTGTGAAAAAATCTTAACGAAAACAATCCAAAATTCACTACGCAAATACATTGCGCAGTGGCGACCTAACTTGCATATATTATTCAATATTAAAGTTGCAAGTTTATGATTAGTGTTTCAGGATTTAAAAGTGTTATCGCAGTCTTAGATTTTTTCAATACAAAAGAAAAGTGTGCCATATATCTGGAGCAACAACGCTGGACGAATGGAGTGTGCTGCCCTAATTGCGGACACGCAAAAGCTTACCGAACGGCTCGCGGGTTTAAGTGTGCCAACAAAGAATGCACCCGCAAACATTTCTCTGTTATCTCTGGTACTGTTTTTGAAAACACTAAAATCGAATTGCGCTACTGGTTTGCCGCTATCTATATAATCACTGCCCACAAGAAGGGGATTTCATCGCACCAATTAGGACGGGACTTGGGAGTAAGTCAAAAGACAGCATGGTTTTTAAATCACAGAGTTCGTGAAATGATGGGGCTTAAAAACACACCGATGCTGAACAATACCGTTGAAGTGGACGAAACTTTTATTGGCGGCAAAAACAAGAATCGCCACAAGGATAAAAAAGTCAAAAACTCACAGGGGCGTAGCGTTAAAGACAAAGTGCCAGTTGTCGGATTGATTGAGCGCGGTGGTCAGCTAATAACAATGAAGGCTAAAAACACGAAAGGCGCAACCTTAGTTCCTATTGTAAAGAAAAACGTAACCGAAGGCGCAACGGTTATGACGGACGAATGGGGCGGCTATAACAAGCTACGCGCAAAATTCGACCACATGGTTATAAATCACAAATTAGGCGAATACGTGAACGGAGAAATACATACCAACACAATCGAAAATTACTGGTCGCTTTTCAAAAGAGGCATCATTGGTATTTATCACCACCTAAGCGAAAAGCATCTTGACCGTTACTGCGATGAATTTAGCTACCGTTTCAACTCAAGAAACATTTCAGACCGTCAAAGATTTGAAAACACGCTTACGAAATGCAATCGCAGGTTGAGTTGGAATGACCTTGTTTACGGCAAGACAACCGAACCCATTATTCCAATAACTCCGACCTTACCAGAATCCAGCACGGCGTTTTCTTCTATGAAGGAATATAAGAAGTTCAAAAAGTAGGGCGTTTTATATGATGTTAGATTATTTCATTACCTTTGTTTTGACCCTTCGCAAAACTAAGGTATCTGAATATTTTATAAAGTTCAAAAAATGTTAGGTTTGAACA
>CAISKC010000408.1 GCA_903885895.1 uncultured Legionella sp. | reverse complement strand
TACTTGCATAGCTTGACTGACCTTATTGATTCTTCAGAAAAACCAATTTGATCATGTCTTGCTATTCAAGTACATTATTTTTTTAAAATAAGCCTTTGTCTTCTATAACTATTTTCCTTAAAAACGAGTCAATCCCTCAGGGCGTTCGGCCTGAGGGATAATTGTCAGGAGCTTTAAATTCTGCTAGGCTGCGTAGGTTGGGAGATTGTTATCAAGGAGAGCGTGTATGTACAAACGAGTACTATTGGCAACGGATTTTGATGAAATTGGTGTGAATGCCGCGCACAAAGCTAAGAAAATTGCCGCTGAATCTGGAGCACAGTTGTTCTTGGTGCATGTGGTTGAACCAATTCCGGCTTATGCTTACCCAGGTTTTGGTGGTTTTGCGGAAGTAGAAGTTGCGATTCGAGAGCAAGCTGAGAAAGAATTGTCATCCTTAGCTAAAAAACTAGATGTGGATAGTAAGCATCAATTATTAGAATTCGGATCGATTAAAAATGAAGTTTTACGTGTTTCGAAAGAGTGTAAAATTGATTTAATTGTGACAGGCAGTCATGGTAAACATGGTTTAGCACTGTTATTAGGATCGACAGCTGAAGCTATATTGCATGGTGCACACTGTGATATTTTGATTGTGCGTTCTAATTAGACCTTGCGAGTAATCATTCAGTGTGGAACAAGGTGGAGTACTGATTTTATTTTATGAGATTATTACGTCATGATGTAGCAGATCCATCCTTGCAGAGGGGGACTGCTGCGGTAATTGGTAATTTTGATGGGGTGCATCGAGGACATCAAGCCTTGTTTACCGCAGTAAGAACTCTTGCCGAACAAACTGGGTTACCAATGCTGGTGATAGTTTTTGAACCGCAAACGCGTGAGTTTTTTTTAAAAGAACAATCCCCAGCGCGTATCACTCCATTGCGTAAAAAAATGCAAATTTTTAAACAGATGGGTGTTGATTACGTCTACTGTTTGCGTTTTAATCAGCGTATGGCACAGATGAGTGCTGCAGAGTTTGCCCAATTCGTTATTTTTTCTCAGCTGAATGTAAAACATTTATTTGTGGGTGGTGACTTTCACTTTGGTTGCGATCGTTTAGGTGACAGCGCACTATTGCAAAAAATTGCTCAATCTTATCAAGCCCAAGTGCAAGTTTATCCGGATGTGATCTTGGATAATTGTAAAGTAAGTTCGACATTAGTGCGGCAAGCTTTACAAGCAGGTGATTTGAATGAGGCAGAGCGTCTGTTAGGCCGACCATTTAGCATGTGTGGACGTGTGATTTATGGTGATGCGCAAGCACGCCAATGGGGGATCCCGACGGCCAATATTAAATTAGCGCATCGACCATTGCCAGTGCATGGGGTATTTTTTGTGCGTGTTGTTTTGAAAAACAATAAAGTCTATCAGGGGATTGCGAATATTGGATGTCGCCCTACGTTAGATGGTCTAAAAAATCTGCTTGAAATACATCTGTTTGATTTTTCTGACTCATTGTATGGGCAATATTTAGAGGTTTTTTTCTTAGAAAAACTACGTGATGAGCAGAGATTTTCTTCTAAAGATGCGTTGATTGCGCAAATTCACACCGATGTTGCTGCAGCAAAGGCTTATTTTTTAACGACGGGAATTGGAAAAGGCGTTGTGACATAACTGTGTTGATAATTCATCTGGGTTGTCATTTGTTGGGCCCTAAGGCCCAACCTACTTTAAACATTGTGGAATATGCGACAGGATCATTGGGGTATGAGGATGAAAAATAAGATTTGGTATGGCGTGACGATTGTTTTAATCGCCTTAGATCAGGGCAGTAAATATCTTGCCTTACATGCTTTAACACTTTATCGACCTGTGAGTGTTTTTCCGGGTTTAAATTGGACATTAACGTATAATTCAGGTTCAGCATTTGGTTTTTTGAATCAAAGTGCTGTTTGGTGGCATGCTTATTTATTTACAGCATTTGGGATACTGATGAGTTTGGGATTGGTAGTGTGGATGGCTTTGTGTAAATCAAGAGAAAAGTTGGAACTATTGGCGTTGGCGTGTATTTTAAGCGGGGCGTTAGGCAATGTAGTGGATCGCTTGCGTCTTGGGTATGTGGTAGATTTTATTCAAGTTTATTATAAAACCCACTCTTTTCCAGTATTTAATGTGGCTGATAGCACTATTTGCATCGGCGCTTTCCTATTATTTTTTATCAGCGGTAAAGTGGCACGTAAAAAGAAGTGAATTTTTTGCGGCTATGTGCTCATGATAGGCCGTTTAAAGATAGTGTAATGGCTTATCCGGTGCTATGTCGACCTGGTTTTTTCTTCTACCGCTAGCTGGAGAAGGTCCTAGATATAAGGAAAGCTTGCAGGCTTTTTTCTCTTATGGTTGATTTGCTCTCATCTTTAATCTGGCTTTCTTCGTCCCTTGAGGGGAGAAGGTGCCCGCAGGGCTGATGTATCCCCTCATAATTTTTTGATAGAAAGTAATACAAAAGCCGTGTAGGGTGGACAAAAGAGTGTAACGACGTGCTGAGGGATCTATCCAAAATTTGAGCATGCTGTCTGGTAGAGAAATTTTAAAGTTAATTGACAGATTTAGAAAAAATAT
>CAISKC010000407.1 GCA_903885895.1 uncultured Legionella sp. | reverse complement strand
TGAGCCCAGAAGCCTTACAGTATTTGGCAGATGTAGGATTCGATCCGGTGTATGGCGCGCGTCCCCTTAAACGCGTGATTTTACAAAAATTAGAAAACCCTTTGGCGCAATCTTTATTAAATGGTGAATTTAAACCACGAGATCAGATTGAAGTTGCTTTAAAAGGTACGCAATTGGAATTTCAGAAGAAATGAAAATCAGGACAATCCGAGCCGTGACCGTCACGTCTCGGTAGCGCTATACTCTATCGGCTTTATCAAAAGTCATTTAAAATAGTTAGAAAAGCATCACTTAACCCACCCAGAGGAAATAGATCATGAACAAAACAGCAAAAGCATCCCTGATAGCAGCCACCCTCATGATCACCATGACCGTAGGCATGAATGCCCAGGCAACCTCCCAAGCACGTTTGGTCCAAAGAGACAAAATGAACACAACCGTCGATGAATTTAAACATGAATTACGTTCTTGCCGAACACATATTGAAAAAAAGATGCAGGAAAACCCTATTGATATGCAAGCATTACAGACCTTGCGTTTGAAATGCCGCATGAAACTCGAGCGCCAACTGGGAACCATGCTCATCGAATTATCCGACATCGGTACTGCGCTGGATAAAGAATTGGCCGAACGTAATAATGCACTAGTAAAAACGAAACAACCAGGGTAAGTAGGTATAGAAAAGATGCAGTTAATGCGTCAAAATATGCATGCGTTTTTACGAAATGGCACTTTAGGAGTGTAAATCAATTATGAAAAAATTACTCGGTGTTTTCTGTTTTTTTCTTTCTGTCTCATCAGCCTGGGCTCTTTCTTCTGATAATTTTCCAGACTCATTTTCAATTAAAAATACCCCCAAATTTAAGGGTAGTACTCAGTTAGTCTCTGATAAAAAAGTGATTGGATCCTTGATTATGGCGCCGCATAAATTAGGGACTTATTATTTTTACGATGCAAAGCATCAACATCAGATCACAGTAGCATTCAAAGATTTTTCTAGCATAAGTAGCATGTTCACATTTGAGGTATATGACAGTCAGAAAACTGTGCTGGGTAGTTTGCATACGTTTATGAATCCGGTATCTAAACAAGTAGTGATTTTTGAGCTTTTTGATACAGATAATAAAAAACCTATCATTTCGGCTAAATCGAATTTATTCGGAACAAAACACACTATTTATGTAGGTGAAACTCCCAATATTTATATGAAATACTCAGCACCTGTGTTGGCCGAATTGACCCGTCCTCTATTTACCTGGAGTAGAGACACTGAAGTGAGTATAAAGGATAAAAGCGGTATTTTCTCCCGAATAGAGCCGAATCTATTTGCAGCAGCGCTTGCAGTGTACTGTAGTCAACGAGACTTAGCTGTTGATGCTGACCCGTTTTCTAAAAAAACAACCTCACCAAAGGGACTAAAAAACACCCCTAAACCACCCCAATCGCCTAGATTGTCAGTCCAACATGGCGCAGTATCTGAGCATCAGCTTAAGATGGCTGCAGATATTTTGAATCAACGTTATAGCCAAGTATACGATGATACCCATCTTAGCGAAGAAGAAAAAATCAAACAATTTGTTGGATTTAGTCAGGCACTCATTGACTCTCATACTTTGACTGCCTCGGAAGAAAAAGCCGTAATGCAATTTATTAATCAGCGTGCTCCTAATTTATGAATGGGAGCGTAAATGATTCCTTGGCTGAATGGCACTAAGTTAAGTGACTTAACAGGGTGCCATTAGACCAAGCCCCAACCAAATAGCGCCACCCTAAAAAATAGGTTTCGTCTTCACAAATTTATGACTTGCATCGCCTGCATACACTTCATCATGTTTTAATAATAAGCGTTGCGGGGATGCGCCTTTGTTCAAGTCCAATTTCTTTAACTCCACCCAAAACACATTGGGGCGGTCGGTATTTTCAAAATAATAAACACCCTCTTTTAAATCCGCCGCGCTACGCCAAAAAGTAGCCGCCACATTTGGTCGACCTGGGACACTCACACCGATAGGAGCCGATGCATTTCTAATAATAGAAAACGCAATCGCCACCGCCTCTTTCTCAGTAACGGCTTGCGGTGCGATACTCAAATAATAACTGGCCCGGACAAAGCGATCGCTTGGCTCACTGGTACCGGGTAAAAAGGCCCCTTTTAAATTTTGCCAGTACTGATTCAACGCCAATTGTTTGTCATAACTGGGTTCATTGGTCATCACCGTGTATGTTTTGTCATGATAGACTTTGAGCTTCCCCTGTTCATATTCAAAAATGGCATTGTCTCCACTCCGGTCAGTCAAGGATAAGTGGACGGTCGGCAACATCCCGTTCGGCAAAGCCGGTGCAATTAAATTAAATTGGTCTTGACTCAAATCTTGCACAGCCTCGTTCACGGTAGCGTAATGATCCAACGCATATTGCGCCCAATCAATCACCGATAAATTTTTTCGTGCAGGTTGGACAGGACCATAATCACTCGAAGCTAAATAGAGAAGATTTGCAGCCAATCCTTGAGTATTAAGTCCATCAGTTGCCCCCATGTCATACCCACTGGCAATCACAGAGCCATATTGAGAAATCCAAACAGCCCCGTTCTCCGCGGTATGGCTTTGTCGGCTCATGCCTGCTGGGAAAGCCCATAAATCAGTATGCATATCTTCGACCCAATCCATCGATCGCGCTGTAATCACTTTGTTGTCGGAGCCTGTATAAGTGAACCGGGTACAAGCTTCTGTGTTCCCTATCAGCAATAAGCCGCATAAATTCAACACCCCTATTTTGTTTGCTAAACGCACACATCTCTCCTTGATTGGTAAAGTACGGCATCAATACATCTTAGCGCGAAGAACTTTGATTTGTAATAATGTACGCAGCACAACTCATTAATTTTTCATATAAATTCTTGACCATTGACATCACTTGAGGGATAATAATAAAAATTTAACCATGCTGATAAAAAAATGCGCGGAAAATTTGTCGAAATACTCCAATACAAAGTTGCGTTCATTGGAGATGACACCACAGGGAAAAGCAGTTTAATAACGCGTTTTGTGTATGATTCTTTTCATACGGCATACGCAGCAACCATAGGTGTAGATTTTTTCTCTAAAACCATGTACATAGGGAATCATAATTTAAAGCTCCAAATTTGGGACACTGCGGGACAAGAACGATTTAACACCTTAATACCTTCTTTTATAAGACATGCGGATGTTGTTTTTATTGTATTTGATGTGACCCAACAAAAGTCATTTAAATCTTTATCCCAATGGATAGACAAGGCACGTGCTGGAAGACCTGGTGACTCGCCCATTATCTTAGTTGCTAACAAAACTGACCTTACAGAAACACGAGTCATTAGTAATGAAGAGATAACAGATTTTGCGCGCAGCCAGAACTTGAGTTTTGTTGAAACCTCTGCGAAAGAGTCTACTAATGTGCGAGCGCTATTTCGTCAATGCGCTGACCTATTGCCACCTCCTGCAGCTACGACACCAAAAGAACCAACATTGACTTTTGCACCAACCCAATTTTCTTACCAAGACCTTAGAAAACAGATTCAAAAATTAACCGAGGATAACCCGAACAATGAACAGATTGATGCCATAGCCAACATTTTAAACACTGGATTATCCAACTCAGATCCTCAAGGGTATTTTGATCAGCTCTTCCACGACGATGCCGAAGGGACACTGGAAGACGAAGACAGCCTTAAATATCAGATTAGGCAATTAGCTTGGACTAACCCATCACTGTGCAATTCTGTCGTGAATTACCTACTCACTATTGTGGGTTTGCCATTGGCTTATTGTTTCGGTGTATTGGAGCAAAACAAAAAAACACACGGCCATTCCTGCATGTTTTTTGCATCTGGAGAGAAACAACAAGCCATATCGACCTGCAATCAAGTGTTTGACGCGGTTAAAGCTAACTGCCGAGTGTAAACGTCCTCTTGCTCCCTTCTCTCTTAAGGATTTTCCTTCGCCCCGCAGGGGCGAAGGAAAAAAGCAAATTAAGTCGGTTGCCCGTTCCATTCCTCCCGCAGCCCTGAATTTTTGATTCTCTAGGACCTCCATATATACCTTCCACGGATGAGTTTTAGGATTTAATGCTATTGCTTTTTCCGTTTAGGCTACGTTTAAAAACTCGCAATAGAGTAGACTATTCCTCGCTTTTAAACGTAGCCTAAACAAAAAAATAAAGTCGCCTAAAATCCTAAAAAACTCATCCGTGAAAGGTATACTAT
>CAISKC010000406.1 GCA_903885895.1 uncultured Legionella sp. | reverse complement strand
AGCTGCCGCATTCGCTGCGCGAATTTGCCCGCTCGAATTTTTATCTATTCCCTAAAAACACTGGGAATAGATAAAAATTCGAGCACCATAAACACTAAAATCCAACCCTCTCAGTGTTGCACTTCACTTGTGAATCGGCGACCCTCATTATCTGTCACATTCCATGTTACATTTGATACAGTGACGTTTACTTGACCACTCACTTGACAGCTCACATTAAATTCAGCTGTAGAATTTGAACTCATCGTATCGGAGCCCCATTGCTCCGTTGTAGCCCCACTTGGAATTACAACTTGAAATGGGGCGTCACTAGGATACTGCGAATTATAACAGGTCGTAGTAGAGCCTGTAGTAGTATTGGTTACAGGGCAACTAAAGGTCCATGCATACGCACAATCTACTGTTAAACCGATGACAAGGCCTATTAGCCGAGTTATTTTGACAGGTTTTTTCATAAATCATCCAGATCATAAAAGTCGTTTACTGTAACAATAGTACATAAATGGTTCTGTCGCAAAAAGTTGGACGCTAGGGTACGATCTGAGTTTTTGCAAAGGAGCCCGCAGAAATGCTCAGTTTCAAGTGGTGCCATTTTAAACAAGACATGATATTGATGTTGGTGAGAGGGTATGTTTCTTATTCATTGAGTTACCGAGATATTGAAGAATTGGCGCTAGAACGAGGTCTCAAAGTAGATCATTCGACAATTAATCGTTGGGTTATTGAGTATTCACCGCAAGGTGTGTTTATTCAACTCACTGTGAGACAATTCAAATGCCTCAATAACATCGGTGAACAAGACCATCGATTTATCAAAAAAATCACTAAACCCATGAAGGGATTTAAATCTTTTCATTCAGCAGATGCAACGTTAGCAGGGATTGAACTACATCACATGCTCAGGAAAGGACAGCATAGCCACTCTGACAATCAAACTATTTTTGAACAGTTCTATGGACTCGCTGCATAGCCTCGTCTAAAATATCCTCGTTTTTAGCTTTGTGAAAATTTTGCGACATAACTCGATTTTAGCATCGGGTTATGTTGATAGATGGATCCCCGCCTACGCGGGGACGACAGCTTAAGGGATCGTATTAACAAGACGAGGCACTAGATATATAAAATCGTCTTCATTTCATTCTTTTTGCGCTAATATCCATTCTGTTGCATCTGTTAGAGAATGGACGGTGCAGTCGGCAGCAGGGGAAGGTATTTTATCATTTTGATAACCGTGATCAATCCAGATTGTTTTGCAGCCAGCACTTTTTCCAGCTTCGACATCACGCCAACGATCTCCTATCATGTAGCTGTTCGCTAAATCGATATGGTATTTCTTTGCTGCATCAAACAAAAGACCTGGTTTAGGTTTATAACAATCACTATCTTCTGAATAACAAACAAAAATATCATCAAGCGGCAAATTTTGACGCAATTTTTTAAAAATGGCATCAACGGTCTCTTGGGTCATCAGTCCTCGTTCAATGTCTGGTTTATTTGTTACACAAATGAGTAGGTAACCCGCAGCTTTTAAGCGATTTAATGCTGGTTGAACCTCCGATGGGATCACCAATTCAGCGAGCGTTGGTGGCGCGACAGGTTTTCCATCTTTCAAAAGAGCTAAATTTAAAACGCCGTCTGAATCAAGAAAAATTGTTTTTTTCAATGTTTCCATAATTTAATGCCTCCTAAAATACCTTCAATATTATCGGTGAGTTTGACTGCCTTAGGTAAAGCAAATTTAATTTGGTGTGTATTGCCACCACCTATATATAATTGGTCATAATTAAACGTTTTTTCCCACAACAAAATGGCTTTTTTGAGATGGTCACTCCATGTGGCAACGCCATCTCTTTCCAGCGCCTTTTTACCCAGTAGATCTTCGTAAGTATCATTGTTTTGAAAAGGATGATGTCCTAATTCTAAATTAGGTACCAATTGTCCATTGATAAAAAGTGCTGATCCCACACCTGTTCCCAATGTGATCACCAATTCAACGCCTATATTAATGATGTCACCAAACCCTTGGATATCGGCATCATTTGCCACGCGTGTCGGATGGTTCGTTACACGTATTAACTCGTCTTGAAAAGAAAAGCCGACCCACGTAGGATGCAGATTGTGTGCTGTCAGTACGACGCCCTGTTTCACCACACCAGGAAATCCAACAGAGATGTGATCAAATTTGACCGTTAAGCGTTGAATCATATCATAAATGAGATGACAGACAGCTTCTTGTGTCGCCGGGTTTGGTGTCAATTCATGGAGGTATTCTGTTATAGGTTGTCCAGTTGCATTGAGTACCATCATTTTGATGGAAGTACCACCAATATCAATCGCTAATGTCGATAAATTAAGGTTGTTCATGATGGATCCTTTAATTTTTCAGCAGCCAGATTGTCGAGACACCAAATTGTTTTTCCAATGTTACATTGAATCAATTGTGCAGGATAATTCTGTGGATCAAAAGGTCCCTTGAGTACGTTCCATACAGCTTGAGCTTTATTAGCACCCGCTACCATAAAGAGAATATCTCGGCTATTGTTGATGATAGTAGGCGTAAGCGTGATGCGATAGGTATTCGTTTCCGGATTAAGAAGCGCCGTTGCTAATTGATGGTCAGATAACGGATTGCTTGCATAATAGTTTACAACATCAGTGAATGGCATTAAAGATGCAGTGTGAGCATTGTCTCCAAGGCCAAGGTAAATTAAATCAAATTGAGGAACCTCATTATTATTCAGATGAAAAGCATGGCGTAGCGTCGCTTCATAGATATGCGCTGCTTCAAACGGATCGT
>CAISKC010000405.1 GCA_903885895.1 uncultured Legionella sp. | reverse complement strand
CATTCGCAAAATATCGTGAGCAGAGCCGAATCTGTTCGCGAGTCCTAATAACTTCTCGCTATCGGATATTAAGATGGTGCTTTACAAAGTGAAGCCATAGCGGTGTTACATTCTACACTACTAAAACTACCTGAAGTATAAGGTGTTGCAACACCAATTGAGCCGGTAGGATCCATGACAGAGGCAAAATAATTAAAGTAGCTTAATCGCACAATATAGTCATTACATCCGCCATTGATCAAAATAGTAGCAGGGCCAATTCCATGACAAACTTGTTGATTCGGATTAGTAGTCGTCATCATTTGATGTATCGTGTAATTTGGCGTAGGAGGTGTAGTAGCAAAATTTGTACCATTAATACGATACATCCAATACCATAACGCTCCAATAAAACCAAAAGTACCATCCTTGAAGTAGCTATTGGTAAATGAATAATAACTTGCGTACGGTTCCGCCGGATTTACAATATTGTTTTTATACCAACCATAAAAATAGTATAGAGACTCCGCCGTTAATTGTGTTGGTCCTATGCCTACCCATAAACCAGGGTATAGCACTGAGGGATCAATCAGTTGTATCGGATAATTACCTTGAGGAACCAGTTGAGTAACCGTTTTGTTATAGAACGATTGTGTGCTCATAGGAGATTGATCTGTATTGAATTGCAGTGATCCTCCAGTTGGCGCTGGACATGAACCTGCAGCAACACTATCAGCTTGCCAGATTTGCGGTGTATAAGTAGTCTGCGATGGAGGTACATCAGGATGGCATGTAGTGATATTACATGGCGATTGTCCGGCTACATAAAATAAATTTTTTCCTGGTGCTGTGTAATAGCCCGTCTTATAACATAAGTCTTGACCCGCAGCTATAGATTGATTTTCATAACGATAAAAAAAACCACCCCGACAAGGGAGTTTACAGCTCTTATCTGGATTATTACTTCCCCCCGAGGTTTCTTGGGCATAAGTAGCCAACAACGTAGTCAATTCTAAATATCTGTCTTTAGAAGATCCCACGCAAGCAAATTGACCACCTGAATCCAGGGTAGCTTTCTGCGACATTAGGTTGGTTGCCGCAATAAAGGCTTCATATGAAAAATACGGTGCGGCTGTATCAGCATCACTGCAATAGTTCTGTCCTGTTATTCCATAGCATGGACTCTGCGAATCTGTTGTAGAAGGAGGACAATAATAAATTTTTTGTAAGGGACTAGTCAATGTACCTGCTGGAAGTTGGGCCGTTGGCAGTTTACATAAACCATCTAATAAGCTCGATTCGCCCTGATAGCCCCCTTTTTGAAAAAGAACTTGATTGTATAGATCTTTTCCCGATGCTAAGGGCACATCCTGTGCGCTAGCTGCACAATTTAGTATTTCTTCCGCACCACAAGGTAACGAACAATCAGCCATGACAGATAAGCTTAGAAAACTGCCAAATCCTATAGTACTCAATTCAATAATCAAAGAAATAGTTTTAGTTTTCATTGTTCAAATCCTGTTCAAGACGGATACATTAATACCATGGGCGCATTAACTGAATTTAAGCCTAGCGCGTAGAGATTTTGATTAGCATCAAATGCAATAGTATAAATCCCCTTATTTCTAGCCATGGGTAAAGTTATCCATTGATTTTGCTGTTGATTATATTGCCAAACATAACCTGACCCATCTGTGCCCAAGCCCGCAGCAAATAGAATACCTTGTGCATTGAATTGTAATGATAAAATATTCCGCGCCAATGGAATCGCCGGCAATGCACTCCAGCTGTCATCAGGATTATGTTGCAAAACAAGGCCTAAATTATTACGATTTATGCCCCCAGCAAATAAATTCCCAGATACATCTAAAGCAATGGAATTAATCGAGATGGCTTGCGTAGTAAAAATCGGCGCAATTGATAAGGTAGACCAAGTTTCATCCCCTATAGAATATTTAGCAACAATCGGCCCTATCTGCGTATGATCAGTCCCATAACCTGAAACATAAAGCGCATTTGTTTGCGCAGAAAACAACATATCAGAAAAACTCGAAAAAATTAAAATTCCCTGTGCTGGATTGGTTGCAAGTGTCCAATGATTAGCATTATAAAATAGATACCCACCAGGTTGTGGGGTACCATTCGTGATTGATCCATATCCTGCAACATATAAAGTATTCGTCAGTGTATCTAACGCACTGACTTGAAGGCTGCTTAAATAATTAGCGCCATCGCTGGGAAGGTCCGTATTAGTGGATGTTTGATTTTGATACTGAAAGACCCACGACGTTGTCATCCCAGTTGTTCCTAAATAAAGGAGTGGACCTTGGATATTCGTGGTCGGATTGATGGTTGCAATGGATGCGCTGGATCCGGTTGTTAAAGATGCAGGGTTAGTGAGTTGCCATGAACCGTTGAGATAGGTCCAAAATGCTGGATAATTTTGATTATCGTCGCCACCAACATAAACCGTACTCCCAGAAGTAGCCAAGGCATTGATATTGGAGCCAGATCCAGCATTTAAACCAGTATCTATCCAGCCACTTGCAGCTACATTCAATGAAAATAACGTTCCAGCACAGGTTTTTGCGCCAGGCAAACATATGAATAAATGCTGGTGTGGATCAGGATCATTTGAAGAAACAACACCACTCACCGAGAGTTGGAGTGTGCAGCTTGCTTTTGGTGCTAATGAAAAGGTTTGACCGCATAAATTAGGCACAGTTCCAGTGGTTACTTGCGAAACATTTATTGGTAAATAAGCAACATAAATCCCTGACAAAGACCTAGATGTCTTATTTGTAACAGTATAATATGCAAAAACTGGACTATTTTGTGTGACGATAGTTGGTAATGAATGACCCGATAAAGGAACGACGGAAAATGGTAGCGCTAAACATTTCAAACTGAGTAATAACAACCCAGATAATAACAATCGCTTAAAGAACATCCCGTTCAATGCCTCCCTGTCAATTTTCGACTAAAATAGACTCTACCCACAAATTAAAACTGTTGCAAGCTATTTAAAACTGTTGCAAGCTATAACTCGGCTATGTAGAGAGTGTTTTACTGTACATTTATAATAGAATTGTCTTTTTGCGATTGCGCTGATGCTTGATAAAAATCCCTAATCAATTCAAGATTGATTCTTTAGACAAAGAGGTCTGTGCCTTTTTGCATGTAGCCTTGAGCTATCCCCCAATTACTAGTATATCCAATGGATAAGATAGGAATCAATTATGGAAAAAAACCGCTATTCTACAAAAAGAAAATTGACTCAAGCTTTCTTATTTGTTGCGCTAGGGTCTTTGGGAAGCATTGCGGTGGTGCAAGCCGGCACACTGGGGCTTATCAACAAATCATGGAGGCCTGTACTCTCATTAGGTGGCGGCGCCAGCTTCGTCACCAAGGGTGGACAGTCACAAAATTTACCCATTACAAACCCAATGACCGATGAATTTTATAATTACTCTGCAAATAATACGGTGAAAACCTCCGGAATGTTTGATGCTTTTTTAGGGATAGAATGGGGGTTTCATCCCAACTGGGCGCTGCAGCTTGGAGTTGATTACAATGTTGCCAAGTCGTTTTCTGTTAACGGAACATTTCTGCAAGGTATGGATGTGCCATCAGCGGACTCATACACTTACCACTACCAAATATTTGCGCAACAAGTGTTGGCGGAGGGTAAATTACTTTATACCGTGAAGGAGCGCTTTCATCCTTATCTGTTAGGCGGGATTGGTGCTGGATTTACTAACGCAAGTAATTATAGTACCAATGTACCTCCCTTTTTAACGTTCACACGCCAGTATGCTAATAACTCAAACACTTCTTTTTCCTGGGCGGGAGGCGCGGGGATCGACATTGATGTGGTTAAACACGTTCGCTTAGGGGTTGGTTATCGATTCGCTAGCTTTGGGAAGGTCAATTTAGGTCAGGCATCGATTAATGGCATTAGTGTTTCTGGAACACTCACTCAATCCAATTATTATGAAAACCAAGTGATTGGGCAATTGACATGGCTGTTTGGCTAGAGCAGCGACAAAAGAAGGTTCTAATATAATTAACCATCCAATCCACCGAGTGCTACTACCTCTAATTTTAAAACGTCAGCATGATACTCGGAAATTGTTAAGGTTTGTTGCTAAATACAATGCTCAACTTTATTGATAGAATAATGAGGTCGGGTAGTTTTAATTTTATTCATAACAGGCATACATGATTTTTTATATGCTCAATTATTTTTTCAAACGATGGGATTGCTCCAAAATATATCTCAGCCTTTTTTTGATATAGCTTGCTGAACTTATCAATCTCGCCAGGCTCTGTTAGCAGGAATGCAGGACTTTTTGTTAAATCTAGCTCATCGAGGGTGCCAAATTTTTCCAGTTTATACAGCGGTTCCCGCCAACCCATCAACACTACTGGCATAGTGTTGATGGGTT
>CAISKC010000404.1 GCA_903885895.1 uncultured Legionella sp. | reverse complement strand
TTACTCATCATCTACCCTCAATGAGTTCAGTAGCGGAGCGATATAAACCGGATCTACTATCCGCCTGTTTTGCCTCCGAGTTAGCCCATCTCTTTGGAAGGATGTCTCTATGGATTCATGGGCATACGCATGACTCCTGTGACTATCTAATGAATAGCACCAGGGTAGTTTGTAATCCTCGCGGCTATGTGCGATCTAACCACGCTGAAAATCCAAAATTTGATCCATCATTAATAATTGAAATCTAAATGCAGTATTATGATATAAAAATCAACAAAATCATATAATTAACATACTTTATTTATCTATTAACATATACTATGTTAATAGATAAATTTAGTGTTAAAATGGAGCCATGAAGAATACTCAAGCTCTATTTAATCAGGCAGGTGATTACTTACAACAGACTCTAGGGGAGAGTCTGTTGCTTGGAGGCGCTTGGGCTGGCACCGTGAACTTACCGCGTTATATCGCTCAAACCTATGACATTGCCCAGGCTAAATTGGCCGGCAGTAATGTTCTATTGATCGCAAATAAGGAAGGCGCTCAAGCATTGCCTGCGCTACTGAAGCAAAGAGCCCTTATTCAGAAAGAGGCTGGAGTCCCTGTCATTTGGGTTGGAGCAACTCTTCAGGCTTATGTCCGCAAAGAGATGGTTGCTCAGCGGGCACCTTTCATTATTCCTTTTAAGCAGACTTATTTACCCCCATTGGGTATTCAGTTTCGGGAACGAGTATTAGCAACAAGAGCCGACACTAAAGATAAGCTACAAGTGGCAACGCAAGTATTTTTGATTAATGCGTTGTTGAAGAATCTACCAGACACATTAAATCCAAAAGAGCTCGCCATGCACTTAGGGTATAGCTTGATGACTATGACACGCATTAAAAGCGAGTTGGTAGAGCATGGTTGGTTAGACATAGACGCATATAAAAAAGAGGGCTTGTGGCGTCTAACAATTGACGGAGTCGAGCTGTGGGAAGTCGTTAATCCTTACATGCAAAACCCAATACGCAAGCGTCTATGGATTCGAAACCCGAATCGCTATATCGAGGTACTTCCCCTTGCGGGCTTTAGCGCTCTTGCCAAACAAACCATGTTAGGTGAGCCTGCAAATGTTGTGCGAGCGATTGGGGAGCTCGATTGGCGTAAGCTAGAAAAACAGTTAGATGCCGATCAACTGGTACCCGAAGCCATTGATGACGCTATAGAGTTGGAAGTTTGGCGTTATGCGCCAAATAGAATTAAAACCCCAAATACCAAAGAGGGTGCTGCGAACAATGGCCTTGTAGACCCGTATTCTTTATTTTTATGTCTTGAGAATATGGATGATGATCGGGTGCAGGTGGCGCTTAAAGAATTCATGAAGGGGCAGATTAATGGCCGTTCAATTGGGGCTTAAGGCGTTTGAAGAAGCATTTAAAGGGTTTGAAGATCAATATGTATTGATAGGGGGAAGTGCAACTCAATTGGCTATGGAGGATGCTGGGCAGCAATTTACTCGCACTACTAAGGATTTAGACATTGTTGTGATTGTTGACGCATTGACCCCACAGTTCATTGAGCGATTTTGGCTATTTGTAAGAGAGGGTAAATATCAAAGCCAGCAAAAGAGTGATACCACCAAGCAGTTTTACCGCTTTAAGAAACCAGAGACCCCTGGATATCCAACTATGCTTGAACTCTTTTCAAGAAAGCCAGACTTTCTTCAAGAGAGGGATATCGGAGAAATGAGGGCAATTCCACTGGCAGAAGATGTTTCAAGCCTCTCTGCTATTTTGCTAGATGATGATTACTACGGTTTGATAAAAAATAACCGCAAAGCTGGGGTGATTTGGATTGATGCAACCGCTCTTATTCCATTAAAGGCGAAGGCTTGGCTTGATTTAAGCGCACGTAAGCGTGCTGGCGAGCAGATTGATTCAGATGACATCAGAAAACACTTACGAGATGTACTGAGATTGCTATCAATTTTGCCGGCCGATTTTAAATACTCCTTACCAGTATCAATAGCGCAAGATATGCAGCAATTTTTAGATCAGGCCAAAGATGAGTGGGTTGATTTGAATGGACTAAATCACCCGAGGGGAGTAACTCTGGCTGATGTATTGGATCAAGTTGGTCAAGTCTTCCTATAAAGGCGCCATTACACAATGGTCTTGGCATCAGCAACTAACTGATAGAGTTGATTTTGTCTTTTCAGGATTTCAAAGAAAAGCCGTAATATATTAAGTGCATCTTCATCTGCTCTATGCGAAGTGCCTTCAAATTGGAGCTTAAAAGAACCAAGACCTGAGGATAGACCGCCATTTGGTTTTTTGCCTATGGCCAGCATATGCAGGTTATACCAAGTTTTAACATCGACCCAGCGACGACCAAAATACTGAAAGCTGATGCCTCGGTCTTTAAATTCAGATTTCAATTCGAGTGAATCGCCACCACCCCAGGTAATGGGATTCAGAAAGCAATTGCGCGTACTAATGATTTCTCCAATTTCTTTTGCTACTTGTTCATGTGGAACTGCATAGTCAGAAATATTTTGATTACTAATACCTGTTAATTGGGTGATGAATTCAAAAATGGATTCCTGGGGATCTATGAACCATTTATAGCTAGATAGAGATTGATTAACGTAGTCGTGGTAATTGCCAACGGCTATGCCGACCTGAATGATCTTGGGATTTGAGGTGGAATTATCCTGAGCATTATTTAGCTCTAAATCAAGCACGAAATAGCACTGTTCTTGATCCATGGGGCTCCTTCGCTAGTCGTATGGATGAATGAGAAATGTAGAGGCCGAATCTCAAAGAGTCAAATAAATGAAATCACCACATTGCGATCAATGAATTGCCAAGAGAGTAATTCCGTTGCTTTAAATCTAATGTATGAAGTCCGTTTGGCTCTGCATTCTAATTACCTATGGCCATAATTTGCTGACCATCTCGCTTACCAGTGAAACATGGATTTCATTGAGCTTGAATGGATTGCTCGGGAGTAGGGTCTACCTCCAGGGCCCTATAGGCAAGGGGTGTAATGGACATTAGTAGACTAGCTAGGAAGGTCAAAATCTAGATCTCGTCTTCGCCAGAGATAATCACAAGTAATTGATTTTATTGGGGTTTTTTATTGTTTCATGCACTTGCATCTACTATCTTTGGCGCCAAAAATCTCTAACGTGCTTTTAAGCTACTCGCCCAGATTTTTGCGAGGCTATTCACTACGCTGGGAGCCATCTCTTGAAAAGTTACCTATCATTTGAATGGCAGTTCAAAAATAATATTGAACTATAAAACAAACTGAGATTCCCTTCACCACCAAATTTACAAGTATTTATCGAGATTTTTCCTTATTTGACTCGATTTTCAACGCCAAGCTAGAATGGCAAATAAAATCGTTAGT
>CAISKC010000403.1 GCA_903885895.1 uncultured Legionella sp. | reverse complement strand
TTGAAAATAAGCTGAATCATCGGCCAAGAAAAGTGCTACAATACAGAACACCATTTGAGGTCTTCTATGCGGAGACTCACTCTACCGAGGGTGTTGCACTTCAATGTTGAAAGGGCGCTGCTTTAGCAGGTGTTGACTCTGAATAAAGTGGTAGGGTGGACAAAGGCGCGCAGCGACGTGCCCACCGATTCGACGTATGTGCTGTTTTTGAATTGGTGGACACGCTACATTTATTTCAATTTTTTATGACTGGTAGATTTTATCCCAACCATCAATTAAAAGAAAAGCATGTTCTAAGAAAAAACACCATTTCCCCTATAGCGTATCATTTAGTCTTCATGTACAATTAATCTTGCTTTCATGATTGCATTGCAAACAGCAGTACTTATTCGGAATGTTGAGATGAATATTTTGTTTAAGTCTTGGTAAGAAAGTAGGGATAAAGTTTTGATTAACTAAAATAAGGATATTTAACATGGCAGCTACAGAGATTGAAAGCTTGCTCGAAATTACGAAACAAGATCAAGGCCTACAAGATTTGGTTTATGGTTTGGTAACACGTTTTCTGGCTGAAAATAAAAACAGGTCTATTACTGATTTATACGATATGATTTTGTCAGAAGTAGAGCCTCCATTATTGCAAGCAGTTATGGAGAAACGACGTGGTAACCAATTACAAGCGGCTAAGATGCTGGGTATCAGTCGTGGTACGATACGTAAGAAATTACAACGTTATTTCGGAACTAAATATTTTCGCCTAACTGACGAATAATCACATTTTTCTGATCTGGTGGGTACGCTGTACATTGCCCACCAGAAACTCGTACATAGTTACTTGTGGGTATGTACTTCAATAGATGAAAGAAGTACGGATTTTACATGATCACTTTAAATCAATTAAGCATCGCATTCGGACAAAAGTTATTGTTCTATGATGTGAATCTTATCTTAAATTCGCATAGGTCCTACGCGCTAGTTGGGGCGAACGGTTGCGGCAAATCTACTTTATTCAAATTGATTACCCGGGAAGAAGAACCTAGTTCTGGGGAAATCATCAAACCCAAAGATGCCAGCATTGGTTGGTTGAAACAAGATCAATTCCGGTATGAAGACACTTTGATTCGTGACATTGTGCTGGAGGGTCGTGCTCAACTGGCAGCGGTGATGCAAGAAAAAGACGCGTTGTTGTTGGTGGATGATTGGTCTGATGCTCAAGGGATGCGGTATGCTGAGCTAGAGCATTTGATTTATCAAGAGGATGGTTATGCAGCGCCGTCGCAAATAGAAACGATCTTATTAGGTTTGGGTATTCCTTTAACCTACCATGATCAACCACTGCGCGCGTTGTCGGGTGGCTATAAATTAAGAGTGCTTTTAGCTCAGGCTTTGTTTCAAAACCCCAGTATTTTATTATTAGATGAACCGACAAACCATTTGGATATCGAGTCCATTCGTTGGTTAGAGCAATTTCTGGCAACGGAGTATACCGGTTTATTAATTTTTATTTCGCATGATTTGGATTTCATCAATCATTTAGCCGATGCGATTTTGGATGTTGATTTCGGTGAAATTCGTCAATATCCGGGAAATTATGCAAAATTTTTAGCTGAAAAAGAATTGCTGCAAACGCAAAAAATGGTGGAACGTCAGAAAGCCGTAGATCAAATAGCGCATATGCAAAAATTTGTGGATCGCTTCAAAGCCAAAGCCTCAAAAGCGGCGCAGGCGCGGTCGCGGATTAAAATGATGGAAAAAATAGAATTACCTGATGTCTTGCAGAGTTCGCGCGTCGCGCCAGTGTTTCATTTGGTACCCAAAAAACCATCGGTTAAATTGGTGTGTACGGTCGATAATTTGAGCAAATCCTTTCAGGAACGCATGTTATTTCAAGGACTACGCTTTCTTGTCAATCGTCATGATAAAATAGCGATTGTGGGAGCAAATGGTCGCGGTAAATCAACTTTATTGAAATTGATGCTCTCTGTATTACCACCTGATGAAGGGCAAGTCATTTGGGGGCCAGAGGTTCGGATTAGTTATTTTTCGCAAGATCATCATGATCTATTACATGAACCGCAAACCGTATTATCTTGGTTGTCCTCAGAAGTGCAGCAAGTCACGGAGCAACAAATCCGCAAAGCATTGAGTCAAATGCTCCTGACGAAAGAGCAAGTGGATAAAAATATTTTGGCGCTCAGCGGTGGTGAAGCCGCGCGCTTACTCATGGCTAAGGTTATTTTAGAAGCACCGAATGTCTTGATTTTAGATGAGCCGACGAATCATATGGACTTAGAAACCATCGAAGCATTGGCAGATGCGTTAGCAGCATTTACTGGCACGCTTTTAGTTGTCAGTCATAATCGACATTTCATCGAAAGATTTGCGACTCGCATTCTGTATTTTCCACCTACAGGCAAAATACAGGATTTTAAGGGAGGATATGCCGAGTTTTTAGAAGCGACTGAGACAAAGCAATGAAGTCATGTTACTGCGGTAGCGGGCAGCTTTATGCCCAATGCTGCCAACCTTATCATCAAGGATTCAAAACGCCTGAAACTGCTGAAGCGTTGATGCGTTCGCGTTATGCAGCCTATTGTGTGGCAGATATTGCTTATATCCAAGCTACTATGCGTGGTAAAGCCAGTCTAGGATTTGATCCCATCTCGGCCAAGCTTTGGGCCGAGCGCGTGATCTGGATAAAATTGCAAGTCCTTCATGCAGAACAGTCTTCGCCTTCACAAGCGTATGTTGAATTTATTGCTAGTTTTGTAGATGGTAAAACACTGCAACATATGCGTGAGATCAGTGAATTTTTGTACACAGAAGGGCGCTGGTTTTATGTGGATGGCCAACCTAATGCCTCGCAACCAGCTCCTGCTCAAATGACCTTATCACGCAATAGCCCTTGCCCCTGTGGAAGTGAAAAAAAATGGAAACATTGTCACGATAGAGTTCATGCTGGTTGAAATATAATCTTTGTTTGCATTATTCCCTGTGATATAATTCGTTCTTTTTTTGTAATTGCTCACCCCCTTGTCTTTGCGAGCCGTAGGCGAAGCAATCTAGTGTCCTTTATCGACACTGCATTAGGCCACTAGATTGCTTCGCTGCGCTTGCAAAAACGCAGGGGGTGAGCAGTTACTTTTTTTATTTTTTGTTTCGATGTTTATGTATTAGGGTCTGTTGACAATGCAGCTGCATGGGTCCGGAAGGGCTTCTAGAGATGAATTGTCAAAAAGTCCTAGTACTTTTAGCGTATCCATCATTATAACCTAAGGATTTACTATGCCTCATTATCCCGCCCATTATTATTACAAAGCGCCTAGTAGCGGCAACACTTTTAGTTATGATGGCGAAGATATCAGTATTGATGAATTATTGGCGGATAAGGAAAAAGTTTATCATGAGGCGCAACCCTCAAGTGAGGAAACAACACCGAAAGTTTTAATTTTTAATGATTGGAGCACTGCAACTTGGACACCCTATAAAAAATTAAAAATTAAAATGGTTTTGCGAGATTTGCTCAATAATCAATTTCGGGTTTATTACCACAAACTCGGAGAGTGGATTCCTTTTTCTCTGAAAAAACTAGATCTTTTACTCGTCGATTACCGTATGCATATTACTGTATCGGATAATGATGCGCTACGTACTGCAGCAATTGTTCCTCTCAATACGCCTTTTAAGAACTCACTATGTTTGGATTATTTTGAGCTTAATTACTTGATGGATAATGAGTTTGATCCAAAGGCTAATAGGGTGTTCAGGAGCGATGTGTGGCGAAGAGATGAAGCTTTTGTAACCGAGACATTAGGTGCCACGATAGTGGATGATTATTTGGATATGGAAATTGATCATATTCCCGATACAGCAATCAGACATCTAAAAATCGGTGGTTATAAAGACGCCTCTGTTTTGCACTTAGAGCAAACCTCAGGTAATCCAGCTATTATGATGACTGGTAACGAGAATAACCCTGAGCCCAAAGAGGTGATTGTTTCTTCGGTGAAAGCCGTTAATCTTTTACGGATCCGTGATCAGGATATCCAAACTTTAAGAGCAATGTATGGGAATACTCCGAATCAAATTGAAAGTTTAGATATAGAAAGTATTTTTGGGAAGCTTACGGATTTAGATGATTTTGATTGGTCGAAGATAAAAATATTTACTTATAAAGCAGACTATTATGATTTACGGCGTTTTGAGAAAGATAATACCCATTATGTTTTGTCGAAGATTCTTCCGCGAGCATTACAATTAGTTAGTGTGGACTTGGAGCTGCATAGTGTTTCTCATTCAACTCAGATTGAATGGCAATTTGGTAGTGCGGTATTGGAGTCGTTTACACTTCGTGGCAAATGGGTCACGCCACACGATATTTTCACTATTTTAGACCAAAATCCCAAGCTTGAAGCGCTACATGTGACACCCTATATGAGATTTCCTGAAGGAGAGCAACCTGTGGTTGCTCTCCCCGTGGTTAAAAGAACACATGCACTTAAAAAATTATGTTTATCTGATATGAATACAAGGGACATATTATCTGGCGCAGCCTTCCAAAGGCTGCTTGAACGTTTGCCTGAATTACAAGAATTGAAATTTAGAAGCCCACGCTTACTGACACATCATGATTTTAATTTAGCACCTAATACGTTACTTGCTCTGAAGCATTTGGCTTTTCCACAACCAAATACAGGTATTGATCACGTATTGGCGCGTTGTTTACCAACGCTTTTGGCCGCAGCGCCCAATCTTGAAGAATTGGAGTTTTGGCCAGGAACGCCTCTTCCTCTGATATCTTTAAGAAAATTAAAAAAGGTATCTTGGTTTGGTGAACTGGGTCCGGAACGATTGAATGGTTTTGCTGCTTGTGCGGTCAATCTTGAATCGATTACTTTTATTTATCATTGGCAGGATGGAGATAGAAAAATACAATGGGAACCCAGTCATTTTGTAGAGTTTTCTTCTTTAAAGGAAATTGATTTATGTTCGTGGGGTGATCGAAAACCCAATGAGTTTGCTGGAGCGAGCACTGCCGAAGCCATCATTCGACAAGCCCCTAATCTTGAAAGAGTACGCATCGACAAACCTGA
>CAISKC010000402.1 GCA_903885895.1 uncultured Legionella sp. | reverse complement strand
AGGAGTCAATCATGGAAGCAGTTTTGGTGGTTCGTGGATTTGGCAGCAGGGCAGTTATCCCTGGTGAGCCAATCGCTTTCTTGCAGCGTGTCTTTGGTGAAGTTCGTGCTGCTCGTATTTTGGCTGGAATGGATCGTAACTATGGTGTTTTGATTGGGGGTGCAGCATGAGCCAGGAAATGTATGGATGCGATATTGATCAGTTCATTGTTCAGATCAGATCATCAGTAAGTTACAAATTAGGTGGGGCTGGAATTATTGTTGCTGGTTTGATGTCGGATGCCCAGGAAGAAATTGCAATGGGCGCAGATGAGAGAGCCAGGCAAACTTTGAATCGTGCCAAAGCACTTTTGTTTGAGATCATGGAAGGTAATATGATTTTGGAAGTACCTAGATAAACCACGAAAGGTAAATCATGAAAATGGAAATCAGTTTAGAGGAATCAAAAGTAATGTTGGAGTTGTTGGAGCAAAAAGTAAATATGCCCCAATATGCTGATGTTGCCAAAGAGATCGAATCATTAATTTTTAAAATTCGTTTCCCACTTATTAATTTAGATTTTTTGGAAGGTAAATAAAATGTCTACTTACTATGAAGATTTAAAAAAGAATAATCCTGCCAAGTATGCTGATCTGCGTATCGCTGGCAACTCTGACAAGGTAGCTTTAAAAAATATGGTTCGTGCCTTGTCAATTCTTCCAGAGTTGAATACTTCAGAAGATGAAGTTCGCCTGGCAGCAGCAAAGCGGTTGTTACGCAATCGGTACTAGCAAAAAGCCCTTTGGGGCTTTTATGCTAATAGCATTTTTAACTTGCGTTCACCATCTTTAATTTTTCCTTCTGAAACCAATTGTTTAGCGTGTTTGATTAATCTCTTTTTGATTGCTTCACGATCTCTATAAGAATAAACATCACTCAATCTACCAACTGCCAAATCAGGTGGATCACCAGTATTGTTAACTACGCTGATATTGATTCTTTCATTACCTTCATAGTGTTTAGCCAGCTTCTTAATGTTTTCAGATGCTTTGATATGAGCATCAACTAATACATCTAAGCGAACTGTGCGATCACGCTTGAGGTTCAAAAGGATAGCCAGTTCTAATGGAGCATTGGTATATACAATGTCAATATTACCCTTTTGACCATCCAATGCTTCCTGAATCTTTTTAGTGGATTTATCAAAATCGCCCAGGACAGAATCAAAGGTTAATGAATCTTCTTTTAGACCCAATTCCCTTTTAGCCAATCCCATTGCTTCTGATTTGCCTGATCCGCTACCACCAGCAGTAAACATTACTGGACTTGTATCGTTTTGCTCTTTCTTTTTAGATAAGGCTTTATTCCAAATTACTTTGGATAGATAAGAACTAGGTTCATGAACAGCAGCAGCCAAGGCTGGGTCTTTGCGGAACTCTGGGTCTAATCGCTTAACATCATCTGGATCAATCTTATTTCCAAAATCGGTATGGTATTGCTCAATCAGCTTATCTTCATTGGTAAGGATTTGATAATAGAAATTGTTTTCTATCTTTCTTTCCTGGGGCGTAAGATTAGGTGAATGTTCAAAATTGTTGCTATCCATGTAGCCACCATTACTTAATTCTTTGGTTGGCTTTAATGAATTGATTACAGATGCTTTAGTTTGTACAACTTCTTTACCATTGGGTTTAGTGATTGTTACAGTTTCTTCTTTTTCTGTAGTTTTATCATAAGGCTCAATATCATGATGCTCTGGTTTATCAGGTTCAGATGGACTGTAGCCAGGGATGTTTACCTCAGAAACTTTGGTTTCACCTGATTTGTATCCACCATTGATTTTCTTTACTAATGACTGAAGATGTGGGGGTAAATCAGAACTGCTGCTTGATCCACCGCCACCAGAGGTAAATTTCCCATCATTGTCCCTGGGATGATCAGTTTCTTTGAAATCCGCATCAGCCTTTGGGTTGGGGTTAGCCCAATGTCCCCCATCTGCTCTTGGCATTTTTTCAGTTGGCATTGCTTCAACAGGTGGCTCAAAATCTGCGATACCTTCAATATCCAATT
>CAISKC010000401.1 GCA_903885895.1 uncultured Legionella sp. | reverse complement strand
TTTCCAGGACATGGCAGCTCTGAGGCTGATTCACATTTGGGATTTGTAGATGTCACAGATACTTGGGAAGACTGTGAGCTGCTACCTTATCAAGCCTTAAGCAGTCATCCACAAACCTGCCAAATGATTATGACAGCGCATATTATAAACAAAAAATTAGATCCTAGCGGCCTTCCAGCGACACTTTCACACAAAATGCTAACTGAGTTATTACGTCAAAAACTGCAGTTTCAAGGCATCATCATCACCGATGATATGCAAATGAAAGCCATTTCCGATCATTTCAATATGGAAAAAGCCATTACGATGGCGATCAATGCAGGCGCAGACATGTTGATTTTTGGTAATCAATTATGCGCAACCCCGCAAGAGAGTAAAAAACTCATTGATTATATTGAATCACAAGTCAATACCGGCATGATCTCTCAACAAACCATCCAGCAAGCTTATGCCAGAATTGTAAAGTTTAAAGAGATGTATACCGCAAAGATTTAGCAGCTAGGGCAAACCGGACAGAGACAGCCGTGAGGCAAACACACGAATATGTTGCCTATTTTATAAATAACGAGTAAAATATTGAAACAAAATTTTACCGAGTTGATACATGAAAAAAGCAATAGTAGCGTTATTATTAAGCATCTGTGCTCAAGCTTATGCCGAATCGGCTTGTACTATATTAAAAATCTCTGTCAAAAATGATTCTCCCTCTACTTGCTACCTCATTCAGAGACAGATCAAATCTGGAACGATCTACAGACGTCAACTCTATAGAATTGCACCCGGCGCCAAAGTAACGCAATTTGAGATGTTACAGGGCCGGAAAATGCCAGCGAGCATCCTGCTCACGTACGAATGTGGTGAAAATCATACTATTAGTTTCTTATCTACAAAAGATGCTTGTTTCATATCTACTCCTGGTAAAGTGGAAGGTCGCATCGTCAGTGCAACGAATATGGATGCCGTTTTTACAACCTCAGAAGGCGGGTATCTTAAACCTGGTTCGATTGATTGGGTGATCTCCTAACATTATTTCTTTAAAAGGTGCTAAATATGAAAATTGTATTTTTATTTCTCATGTTCGTTTTTTCGGAAACATGCATGGCAAGTGGCTACGCCTGTACTCATCTACAGATCACTGTCAAAAATAATACCAATAATACTTGTTATCTGTTAACAGAAGAATTAGCGTCTGGTCTTATTCTGCCTACAAACGATATTACATTTAAAATTGCACCAGGTGAAGAATCAAAACCTGTTGATATTGAACAAAGTGATTTTACCGTTGGGACTTCTTTAGAACTTGTCTATGAATGTGGTGAAGGGTACTACATCAGATTATATTCACACAAAAACGAGTGTGGCAATGCTAATAAAGTCAATGCATCCGTCTTGTATACCGCCAATCTAGCCGGGACATCCCAAACCACCTCTGCAAACTATTGGTCCAATAAACCAGCCATTGTGCGTTGGGAAATTCAGTAATCAATTTGTTGGGCCGTACGCAAACGGCCCAACTACTCCACCTTTGAACTTAAAGCAAGTCATAAAATAGCCGGCAATATCTGTTCATATACTTTTTCTCGAAACGCAGCTTCGCAACTCTTATTCTGTTTAACATGATAATCATACCCTACAGCAAGATCTTCATATAAATGAATGATTGTCAGAGTTTGGTCGATTTTTTGCTTATTCACTACAATATTAATTTCATCCAATTTTACTTTTTCACGAAGTAAATTGAGATAGCTTTTCAGGCCTTGTTGATATAAATCCCGCTGTAAGCGGTATGCGCTGCCAATTGCATCGTGAGCTTCTACTATTTTATCCAAACGCTCAGTCGCGTACCGATGTGCGGCCAAATCATTATCTACATCACGCAAAGCTTTGCGTAAAGTATCTACATATCGATAATAGGCAGCTTTGGATACACCACGTGCTGCGTCCAACTCACCTAAGGAGGAGAGCGTAATCAATGGTTGAGACGCAATGACTTGATTAAAATGGATGCCCATACCCAACGTTGCACCATTCGGAATTGTGGCAATATCCCCACGCGCAATACCTAAATTGATATCCGGCATAAATCGACTCAAAGCCACGCCAATATTCGAACGAGTAGCACGTACCTCATTTCGCGCTGCTACCATATCGGGGCGATGTTGCAGCGTTTCTAGTGGCAAAGAATCCACTACCTTATGATAACTATCCACATTTTTAAACGCTTTCTTAAAAATAAAAGGATGAGGATTTTGATTAATCAAATAGCGTAAAGCATTCTGAGTCATGACCAAGTTCTTTTTAACAATGGTTTCTTCGGCTTGTATCGCTCTTAATTTAGCTCGAGCACTCTCTACCTCAATCTGAGAGCTTAAGCCATGTGTATACATTTGTTGATAAATGATTAAAGAATCTGATAAATCTTTTTCAACGACTCGGAGTAAATGCAAGCGTTCTTTTTGCGCCAAATGACTGAAATAGGCAGCGGAAATATCTGCAATGACAGTAAGTTTAACGCCATTCCGCATGGCTTTACTGACTTTCACTTTATAATAGGAGCGTTGCTGAGATTTGATTTGATTAAAAATATTGACCGTATACAACGGTATCGCTAAAGTTGCTAGCACGCCAGGAAAACCTAAATAAGGGTAAGAAGAATAGCCCACCGCAGCGGCAATATTTGGCAACCAATTTAATTCTATGCGTTTTAGTTCCCCTTCTGCGGCTTCAATATTTGCCATGGCGACTTGTATATCGTTATTATTTTTTAATCCTAGAGCAATCAATTTGTTCAAAGCAGGATCATGGTATTGATGCCACCATGCAAAATGACGAGCATCCAGCACAGGTCGCGTGACATATTTGTCCTTAGTTGACCATTGTTTTGGAATATTAATAGGATGATTTAAAGAGTAATCACGGTCGATAGAACAAGCACTTAATAATAACCCCATACATACCAAGCCTATCTTTTTCATGTGCTCTCCTGGCGTAGATAGCCTTTTAAGCTCACCAACATGGGTTGGATTGACAGTGCCAGCTCCGAGGTAGGACCTGCAGACAACAAAAATAATAAACGAATATCATGCAAGGTGCGGCTAACCAATGCATGAAAACTTTCTGTATTACCAAGACCTTGCTCTAATCCCAAATCATGTTGAGCCATTTGCTCAAAACCATGCAATTCATGAATTTTAACTCGACACACAGCACTACCTCGCAAAAACCTATTTTGATTGGAAGGAATGGTCACTCCTAAAGAATATAAACTTTCTAATTCACTAATGATACTTTTCTGTAAATCATAATAAAATTTGCGGGTCAAATGGCTTTTCCTAAAGATCAATCCCTCAAACATAAAACAGATAAAAAACGCGACAGACGTTGACTTAAAATAATCACCAAAAAAATTATAGGCATTCGTATCACTCGGGCTAAAGTATGCGGTACCAAGAAAAGTGAGGCTGACCGTAAAAATAGTAGGATATGCGTAAAATTTTCCCAAAGAGAAAAACGCAAAGAAAATCACGATAGGAATCACCGTCAACATCAACCGAAAATCCAGTAACCCTAGCTGCCATAAAAAATAAGATAATACTAACCCAAGCACGGTGCCCCAAAATCGATGCATGGTACGATGAATACTGGCTCCTGAATCAAATCCAACATAGATCATCATGACGATAAATCCTATCCACCCAGCCCGACTATAATTTAATAAGCGTTCGATCAATAGCGTCGTAACAAACACGATGCAAATTTGTAAAGCCCTGGTACTACGGTATTCAAATGTTTGCGACACAATAATTCCATGAGTGAATGATTTTTTGTAACGAATGTCTAGTACCACCTTCAATTTGGTATGGCTTTTCTTGCTCTATGGCTTGTAAAAGCTTCTGTAAACAGTTCACTATCTCTTTCAGTTCTTTATTGGTAAAAAGTGGTTTGGGTGCCCAATAGACACAACTAGCAAGATATAATTTATGAATATGAAATGTCATATTTAAAATAGAGTAAGTTGGATAGCTACGAGGTAACATATACGCATACATACGCATATGAATAATATACGCAGGAACATCGGTGACGGTACATTCTCCTTTTTGTAAAATCATAAAGTTTTTCAAACATAAATCGACCACTTGATGAAAAGCTCGCAACCAAATACGGTAATAAAACGATAACGGAAATAAGACCAATGCACCTAAAACTATCAGCATACTGATTAAGGTTGTGATGGCATGATTTACAATCTCTAGAGGTGTCTCATTCAGCAAACGATAATTCAACGAATAGGAAACGAGACTTAAAATAATAGGTACCCAAAATAATTTACTATTATCTCGCAATACATAGCGATATAACAAAAAAGTGATCAAAAATGCACTGAATAAAAAAAACAACGGATCTGGAAAAAGTAAATTAAACAGTAGCACTATCAAGACAGTCCCTAGCGTCACACCAGTAAAAAAAACATACTTTTGGGGTAAAGTGGTGCCCTGCACTTCAGCGGTCATCGCAGTAAGAGGAATATATAAAAAATAAAAGTAGGCATCTTGAATATTCAGTAACCCATTGAAAGCAAATAATACGAGCGTCACATACACAACTTTAATACCGTGCACACGAAAGATCCCAAGCGGATCATAATTATCTACGGTGCGTATGAGCTTTGAGATAAACATAAGCACTTGCCCCTGGATGCAAAGGAAATCTAGGATCAGGATCCATGATTTGAATTTGTAACGGTAATCTCTGTGGAATCAATAACCATTCATTTTCATTGTGCACAATCTGTTGCTGAGAGCGATAGGACGTCATTTGTCGATTAGCAGGCCATATATTATTAACAATTCTTCCATGAAATATTTTATGGAAATAATACATCCTCAGAAAGATAATGGCCTCATCTCCTGGTCGGATTCGGCGTAGATCGGTTTCGTCAAAATTCGCTTGAATCCACCAGCGCGTCGTGTCGACAAATGAAAATAACGGTTCATGGATTTTGACTGGTGTACCATTTGATAGAAACATATTATCCGCATACCCATCTGCTGGCGCTCGGACAATCGTCAAATTTAAATTGACAGCAGCATCGTCCTTTGCTGCTTCTAACGCTTGTACTTTCTTTTTTTGCTGTACGATTTGTTGATCTTCAATCGCAATTTGTTTTTGCAAAGCATCTCGCTTTTTTTCAGCAGATTGCAAACTATAGCGTAACTCTCGAATTTCTAATAATGGTACCGCTTGGCGTACAGAACGATTATCTTTAAATTGATACCGCAATTTAGCTTTCTCAAAATCATAGTTTGCAGCATCCAGTAAGTCACGCGTTTTACTAGTTTCTCGCTCAATCACGATAATTCTTTCTTGTGCTTCTTCATATTTCGCTTTGGCAAAGTCATAAGCAAGTTGATAAGGTCTGGGGTAAACCTCTATCAGCGGCGCACCCTTTTTAACAGCTTCGCCATTTCGCACGTAAACTTTCGTCACAAATCCAGATACGTCCGCAGCCACTGGCATGATATTAGTTGCCACAAATGCATTGTTGGTAAAAGGAATAAAATAAGAAAACCAATGGTAAACTCCGATCAACAAACCTATCACCAAAACAATGACGGGCAAATTAATTTCGGATTTCGACAGCTTGATAATTGGAAGCATAATGCCATCTTTGGATGATCCCTCATTTCATTCTCATCATTATCAAGCGAAACGTCAATCATTTTTCATGATTTAGCTCTGTACGGTACGATTTTTAAAGCTGTCGTTGCGGGGAGAGTGGGGAGCGTAACAAAACAGTCGTTGCGACAGCGTAGGAGCATAGCAAAACCCTCGCAACGACGGTTTTACTACGTGCTCGCAAGCTGTGCAGCCACCCCTCCATCAAGATCGATCTCTATTGAGGGGTGGTCAAAACACAACGTGTCCACAAGAGCAGTTAGCTTATTTTTCTTTGTCTTTTTTCTTCGGGATATACAGATCAGTAATGGTTCCTTCAAACATTTCTGCAGACAGCGCAATCGTCTCACTTAACGTTGGATGCGGATGAATAGTCAAAGCAATGTCTTCTACGTCACAACACATTTCAATGGCCAAAGAAACCTCAGCAATGAGCTCTCCCGCATTAACCCCAACAATACCCCCACCCAATACGCGTTTGGTTTTAGAGCAAAAGATCAATTTGGTCATACCTTCTTCACGACCCATACTCAAAGCTCGCCCACTTGCTGCCCAAGGAAATACAGCTTTTTCATAGGCAATATTCTGTGCTTTGGCTTCTTTTTCAGTCAAACCCGTCCATGCCATCTCTGGATCCGTATACGCCACACTTGGAATACATTTCGGATCAAAATAATGTTTCTTACCGGCAATCACTTCTGCAGCCACTTTACCTTCTGGAATAGCTTTATGTGCCAACATCGGTTGACCCACGACATCCCCAATCGCAAAAATATGCGCCACATTGGTACGCATCTGCTTATCAACAGCAATAAAGCCACGTTCATCCACTTTGACGCCCGCTTTTTCAGCTGCAATCTTATCTCCATTCGGCTTACGCCCCACAGCCACCAACATTTGCTGGAATAACAACGGTTTGTCAGCTGCATGCTCGCCTTCCATGCCAACATAAATACCATCTGCCTTGGCTTCAACCGAAGTAACTTTGGTTTTTAATTTGAAGTCTATGCCATGTTTGCTCATGCGTTTTTGGAGAACCGATACCAAATCTGCATCCGCGCCAGGTATCAATTGATCCATAAATTCAACAACCGTCACCTCAACACCTAACGCTGCATACACCGTTGCCATTTCCAGACCAATAATACCCCCACCTAACACGATGAGACTGCCTTTGATATCAGCCAAATCTAATGCGCCAGTAGAAGAAAAAATCCGCTTATCTTCTGGAATAAATGGTAAAGACACCGAGGAACTGCCTACTGCGATGATCGCATATTCAAAATCAATCAATGTTTTACCGTCCGCGGTATCCACCGTTACTTGATGTGAACCAGAAAATGCGGCTTTACCGACAACCACTCCTACTTTACGTTGCTTGGCCAATGCGTTCAGGCCACCTGTCAATCTTTTTACGACAGACGATTTCCAAGCCAATATTTTATTATTGTCCAAAGCAGGCTTATTGAACTCAATGCCTTGCGCAGACAAATCTCGCACATCATCCAAAACTTTGGCAACGTGCAACAAAGCTTTAGAAGGAATACAGCCAACATTCAAGCACACGCCACCCAGGGCTTCATATTCATTCACCAATATGACATCTACACCCAAATCTGCAGCCCGAAACGCTGCGGTATAACCGCCAGGGCCAGCACCAATTACCACTAATTTTGTTTTCATTTTATTTGTCATAATGCTACCTATTATAATAAGATTCGTCGGATGTCACTTAAACTTTCACTCAAATAACGTGTGAATCGAGCCGCCTCCGCGCCATCAATCACGCGATGATCGTAGGACAAGGATAATGGCAACATCAACCGCGGTGCGAATTGTCCATTTTGGTAAACAGGTTGCATCGATGCACGCGACAAGCCCAAAATAGCAACCTCAGGGGCATTCACAATCGGAGTGAATGCCGTACCACCTATCCCACCCAAACTTGAAATAGTGAAACATCCACCACTCATTTCTGCAGGAGATAAGCCTTTCTCACGTGCTTTGCTGCTCAAATGCCCCAAATCACGTGCAATCTCTGCAATAGACTTAAGGTTCACATCTTTGATCACGGGTACGACTAAACCATTCGGTGTCTCAGCAGCAATACCGATATGACAGTATTTTTTGTAAATCAAATTTTCCCCAGTTTCATCCAATGAACTGTTAAATTGTGGAAACTTCAGTAAAGCTTGACTAACAATTTTGGATACAAATGCCACAATAGTTAATTTATAGCCTTCTGCTTCAGCTCGCGGCGACTCCATTTTTCGAAAAGCTTCTAAATCAGTAATATCTGCATGGTCAAATTGCGTTACTTGTGGAATCGTGATCCATGCCTGATGCACATTGATGCCAGTTAAGCGTTTGATTTTAGAGAGAGGTTTTGTTTCAATTTCTCCAAACTTCGTAAAATCAATGGGTTTAGCGCGTGGCAATGCAAAGCCAGTTGCTTGCGCTGCTGGTTGAGACAGCCGTTGCTTCACATAAGCTTCGATATCCGTTTTAGTAATTCTGTCTTTACGGCCACTGCCTTGTACCGCTGTTAAATTCACACCTAATGTATGCGCTAAACGCCTCACTGCAGGCCCTGCAGGAACGTTTGCATCGTTCGGCATAGCAGCAGTTGCAGCTACTGTATCATGATGCTGTTTAGATGCTAAGGCTGGTTCGGGAGCGCTTGTCTTCTCTTGCACTGTAGAGGCCGCTTCTTGCTGAATAGGTGCTTGCTGAGTACCCACTATCTGCTCTGGTTTTTCTGCAACAGAATCGGCTTCATCCGCATCCAGCACTAAAATAACATCACCTTCTGAAATTTTATCTCCTAGTTTAATCGAAATAGAAGACACAATACCCGCTTTAGGAGAAGGGATTTCCATGGATGCTTTATCGGTTTCTAAGGTCACTAATGGTGTTTCAAGTTCAATGCGATCCCCAGCTTTTACCAAGATCTCAATCACATCTACACCATATGCACCTCCGATATCAGGCACAGAAATATTTTTTTTTCCCATAGTTTCCTCTTATATTTTTATTTTGACTGCTGGTGCGACGTTTTGCTTTATCACCCCTCATCCGCCCTCCGGGCACCTTCTCCCCTCGAGAGAAAAGGAAAAGCATCTGCCATCACACAGTCACAGGATCCAGTTTTTCTGGATCAATCCCATATTTTTTCATGGCTTGGGTAACCAACGACGCATCGATCTCACCTTGTTCAGCCAAAGCGTACAAAGCAGTTACTGCGATATATTTTGCATCCACTTCAAAAAAATGACGCAACTGTTTACGTGTATCACTACGTCCAAATCCATCTGTACCGAGCGTCGTCAACTGCGTTGGTACGAAACCACGAATTTGATCGGCATACAAACGCATATAATCTGTCGCAGCAATCACAGGACCTTTGCGATCAGAAAAACAGGTCGTTACATAAGGTACCTGTGGTTTTTTCTCTGGGTGCATACGATTATGCCGCTCTACCGCTAAGCCTTCACGGCGTAGTTCATTAAAGCTTGTTACAGACCAAATATCTGCAGAAACAGAGAAATCAGTTTCTAACATCTCAGCCGCCGCAATCACTTCGCGTAAAATCGTACCGCCTCCAAGCAATTGCACATGCAGTTTGTGTTTTTTAGACGCTTGCTGCAATAAGTACATTCCTTTGATAATACCTTCTTCCGCTCCAACAGGTAAATCTGGATGCGTATAATTTTCATTCATCACCGCAATATGGTAATAAATGTCCTCTTGTTGTTCATACATTCTGTATAAACCATTCTGAATAATAACGGCTAATTCATAAGCAAAACAAGGATCATAAGCCACACAATTAGGGATGGTAGCTGCCATCAAAAAGCTATGACCATCTTGATGTTGTAACCCCTCTCCCGCCAAAGTTGTCCGCCCAGCTGTCCCGCCCAACAAAAATCCTCTGGCTTTGAGATCGCCTGCTGCCCAAGCTAAATCACCAATGCGTTGAAAACCAAACATTGAGTAATAAATATAAAATGGGATCATCGCCAATTGATTCGTACTATATGATGAGGCAGCAGCCATCCATGAACAAAAAGCACCGGCTTCGTTGATACCTTCTTCCAACATTTGCCCATCGCTCGCTTCTCGGTAGTACATCACTTGTTCAGAATCAACAGGGGTATATAATTGACCCACTGGAGAGTAGATACCAATCTGGCGAAACAAACCTTCCATCCCAAATGTACGGCATTCATCCGGCACAATAGGCACCACTCGTTCCGAAATATTTTTATCTTTAAGTAAAACAGACAAAATGCGTACAAATGCCATCGTCGTAGACAATTCACGCGTACCCAAACCATGTGTCACAGCTGCAAACGCATCCAATTTTGGAATTTTTAACGCCTCGCATGTTGCGTTACGGCTTGGTAAGAAGCCGCCTAACGCTGAGCGCTGTTGTTGTAGATAGCGCATCTCAGGACTATCTTCAGCTGGTCGATAAAAAGGAATATTTTCAAGTTGATCATCTGGAATAGGAATACTAAATTTATCCCGAAATGCCTTGATATGTTCCGTCGTCATTTTTTTCTGTTGATGGGTAATATTCATACCCTCTCCTGCAGCACCCATGCCAAAACCTTTGACCGTTTTAGCTAAGATAACCGTAGGGCCGCCGCG
>CAISKC010000400.1 GCA_903885895.1 uncultured Legionella sp. | reverse complement strand
GAGCGATTGCCGAAAAGGCTTTGTCACAGGGAATAGGTCATCCCATCATATTAAGTTTGTCTCAAGCAATCGGAGCTGATAAAAATGCGTATTATTCAGCCTTGAATTTAGCATCAAAATCCAATGAAATCACAGCCTGGTTACATTATTTTACAAACACAATATTGACCGCACAAATCCACGTTGAGCAACAGATCAGTTTTACCCTTAAAAAAACCGCATATTTCGACAAATATGCACATAAATTTAATGCTCGCCAATTAAAAGTCATCCAAAAAATGCTACAAAACGATATGAAACCATTTGAAGGTGGTATGAGTGCTAAAAAATATATGACAATCACCGGAACATCAAAAGCAACTGCAACCCGTGATTTACAGGATTTATTAGAGATGGGTGCTGTGCAACAAAATGGGGAAGGTCGGAGTGTGAGATACGAGATAGAGATAAAAGATTAGGGTCTATATTTCACGCATCTTTATTTCCCATAATAACGAGCTCACTCGCATATCCATCCCTTCCGGTTGAGGCTCAGCATAGTTATAATCAATATAAATAGTTTTACAACCTGCATACTGTCTCGTTCTACGTCACGCCAACGGTCACCAATCATATAACAAGAGCACGATTAATCACTCCATCTCGATCTAAAAAAAACAAAACGCTGAACCATTTTTTCTGACATATTTTTGCTAAAACCCACTTTGATTTACAACCAGGCTACCCAAAACACGCTGTTCCTCTATTTTTTCTTGTATCGCGCTATAAGTTTCCAATGCTAATAAATCATCAACAGTTTGACCAGCCTTATTTTTTATATCCGATCTCGCGCCACGAGTCTTCAATATAACGACCATATCTACTTGTTTTTGAAAAACAGCCAAATGTAACGCCGTATTTTTATCTTTATCGCCTAAATTCGGATTAGCCCCTGCCTGCAATAATAGATCGCAAGCCTCAATATGACCTTTTGCAGCAACATTGTGGAGCGCGGTTCTACCAGACGGTTGTCCCGCGATATTCATAAAACTACTTGCTGTTGAGTAAGTCAATAAAGCAGAAAGCTCTGTCGTATTATTATTAGATGCATAATAACGAATGAGCCAATCAAACGTTGCGCCTTGCGTCATAAGCCAGTTACGTGTTGCAGTGTGATTGGCCAAACACGACTCCAAAAGAGCACGATCCTTTTCTACAGGCTCAAACCCGTTAGCAGAAAACAAAGCAGCTAGAGCTTTGTCTTCCCCACTACAATAATCGATAGGAGTTCTACCCAAACTATTCTTTGCATGAATATCAGCACCCTCTGCAACCAGATTGATCACCAAATCCAGGGCACCATAAGCGCAAGCATAATGCAAAGCGGTCATCTGCTTGCTGTCCGAATGATTCACATTGATGACTCGACGCTGTTCTGGCTGTGTCAGCATCTGCAAAGCCATTGGAAATTGCTGCGTTTTAACCGCCAGCACGTATAACGTTGAGATAAGTTTTGTTACAAATAATGCTTGATCAGCTTCCTGTGTAATGGCTTGATCAATAACAGTCAGTTGTTGATGACGCTCGTAAGCAGGAAGTACTCGATCTTCCACTGTGCGTACCCAAAGTTTTACAGAGTGTGGGTGTAAAAAAACAACATTACTCAGGTAATTATCCGCTGCAAAAGCACGCACCAACCCCTCATAATGTAATTGTCCCATCACAAAAACAATACCTTTTTCTGCAACATGATAATGCATTAACTGTCTGTGAAATTCTGAGTTGCGCGCGTCATTAAGTCGGTCTATCCCTTCATGTCGGATACGTTGATTGTATCGCGCCTCTTCTCCGTATATAGGTTCGAGTTGTGCTTGTAGCAAATCTATCCCATGAAATTCCATACCTAATACTTTAGCTTGTTGCAGCATCTGCAGTTTTGTTTGCATGCCAGGTAATTCTTTAAACCAGACAGCCATTTCATTGAAGTATTTGCTCGAGACACACTGACGCAATAGCTCAGCTAGATCCAAAACATCGATTGCGGGTAAATCTATATCAATCTTATATTTCTTTAATAAAGGTTGCGCTTCTTGCATACGCTGATGAATAAAAGCTATCGTACCTTCTACAGTGTCAATCGTTTTTTGCTCATCAGTATCAGAGGGCGTTTCCGAACAAAAAGTATCATAACCCGCAGCAACTAATATAGGTAAAGCGCTCATTAACGCTTGCTTAGCTTCCACATCCCAGTGACGTTCGACAAGAATAAGAATTGGTAAGGGCATTATTTGACCTTGTGTCAATAAATATGGCTTATTGTACAATAAAACGCGCCACATAGCATCATGAGCAACTGCAACCCGTGATTTACAGGATTTATTAGAGATGGGTGCTGTGCAACAACGTGGAGAGGGACGTAGTGAAAGGTATGAGATAAAGATAAAAAATTAAACTTACTTAGCCTAAGAGCACAAGCACTGGTTAACTTGAAAATATCAAATATTTTGAATAAAAAAACACACAAATCAAAACATAGGAACATTTTTTTGAGAACATCTGAGCCATACAGAATTGACAGTCAATAGGATAACGTAAATTTCCATTTACAAAATAAATATTGCTTAAACAATAAGATTAACCATCAGTTCGACAACATAATCTGTCAATTCTTTACTTTACATCATGATTTAAAAAATAGTATTCTGGATATTAATTTAAGTGTTGTGACCACATGGATTAGTGCATGAACTATCAAAAAATTTTAGTTACTGACAAAGCTGGATTTATTGGTCGTTCTTTGGTATCAAAACTCCTGAAAACAGGTTCCAAAGTGAGAACAGGAGATATTCACCATAATTTCGCAGATATTACACGATTAAAAACTCATCTTAATTTCAAACCTAAAATGAGCTTAATCGATGGACCAAATCAATTTTCCGATTTGATACAGGCGCAACCAATACTCTCTGATAAGGGAGAAAAACAAATAACGAATTATGTAAACTCAAACTCATGAATGAGCATTGTTGAGTAATGCTCTATAAAATAAACCAGGAGTTTATCAATGATTTTATCTAATAAGCGAATTCTTTATATAGCTCCTCGTTTTTTTGGTTATGAACAAGATATCAAACAAGCTTTGGTGCAATTAAATTCCAAAGTGAATTTTTTGTTAGATCGCCCATTGGACTCGTCGTTTATGAAAGGACTGACTCAAGTCAATCGTTGCTTTGTAATGAGCTTATCCGAACTACATTACCGAAAAATTTTACATGAGTTTGCATACACGAATTATAATCTTATTTTTATCGCAAATAATCAAAATCTATCTCCAAAAATTTTATCAGAAGTGCATTACTCATTTCCAGCAGCAATCTTTGTGCTCTATCTTTTGGAGAGGGTCTACTCAGAATAGTTGGTATTATAGTTCATGCATCTGATGTTTCACAAGGTCAACAAGGTTGTTTCGTGAGATTAAATTACATACAAGGAAAAAGACTGTGCTTAATATCAAACTATTTCTGAGCAATTTTTTCAAAAAAATATCTGTTTTAGTGTTTGATATCATCTCAATTCCAATTGCATGGTATGGTGCATATTGGTTACGGTATAATCTACATCATTTTGAAGTGCATTACTCATTTATAGCTCTTATAAGTATTACAGCGACACAGATTATTTGTTATCACTATTTTAAAGTAAACCGTGGTTTATGGCGCTTTTCATCCATGCATGATGCCTTCCGCATCGTAAACGCAATTATTGTAGCATCTATTTTAATTGTACCAATTTTCTATTGGACTTCATTGTTAAACCATATTCCACGCTCAATTCTTCCTTTGTACGCCATGCTTTTAGTGATTTTTTTGTGTGGTGCCCGCCTGTTAAATAGAGCTTACCATGAATCCCGAGTTAAAAAGGGGCGTCCAACCAAAACAAAACGGGTTTTAATTATTGGAGCCGGTCGTGCTGGAGAAAGTTTGGTACGTGATCTAAAGAGGACTAATTATTTTTGGCCGATTGGTTTTCTTGATGATAATCCAGCGCAACTTGGTAAAGAGATTCATGGTATTGGGGTACTTGGCACCATTCCACAGTTATCAGAATTAGTGCTTTCGCATAGAATTGATTTGATTTTTATTTCTATACCAACCGCAGGTTCTGCTCAAATGCGTCGAATTGTGGCTTATTGTGAAAAAACAAAGATTCCATTTCGTACTTTACCCGGCATGACCGTATTAGATACTGGAAAGGCAGAGGTTACTGCATTACGAGATGTCAAAATAGAAGATTTGCTAGGACGAGATTTAGTGCGGTTGGACTGGGATAAAATCATACAATCAATCCATGGAAAACGCGTGCTCGTAACCGGTGGAGGAGGGTCAATTGGTGCAGAATTATGTCGACAAATCATGACCTTACAACCTCAAGAAATATTGATAATAGATCACTCGGAGTATAATTTATACCAAATAGAAATGGAGTTACGTGAAAAGCATCCAAATATACCATTTAAAATAGGACTATTATCGGTCACAGATTATCAGGGCATGGATGTTTGTTTAACAAAATTTCAACCACAGTTGGTTTTTCATGCTGCGGCATACAAACATGTGCCTATGTTAGAAGAACAGGCCCGGATAGCCGTGTTAAATAATATTATCGGCACTCAAATTTCTGCAGAAATTTCTGCCAAAATTGGAGTGGAAAAATTTATACTAATTTCCTCTGATAAAGCAGTGAACCCAACAAACATAATGGGTGCGACCAAACGTGTAGCAGAAATTTTTTGCCAAAATTTAAATCAACAAGTTAAAACACAATTTATCACAGTCAGGTTTGGAAATGTACTTGGATCTGCTGGAAGTGTCGTGCCATTATTCCAAAGACAAATAGAGCAAGGAGGCCCTGTTACAGTGACTCATTTTGATATTGAACGATACTTTATGACAATTTCTGAGGCATGCCAGCTTATTTTTCAAGCCATGATTACCGGGCAAGGCGGGGAAGTTTTTGTACTAAATATGGGAGAACCAATCAAAATCCGTTATTTAGCAGAACAAATGGTAAGACTGGCAGGACGCAAATTAAATGATGAGATCGAAATAAAGTATACTGGATTACGCCCAGGTGAAAAATTATTTGAAGAGTTATTTCATGAGTCAGAAAAATTAGTTTCTACTGGACATGAGAAACTGTTTAAAGCAAATTTTCGAGTGGTTAATTGGCATGAGTTATTACAAACCATAAACTTATTAGAAAAAGCTTGTCATGTACACAATGAAGAAGAAATTTATCTTTTAATTAAAAGCTTAGTCCCTGAATTTGCTTACACAAGATTTTCTATTGAATCTAAATCTGTAAAAAATAAAACACTCGAAAATTTTGTTCATACCGTTACTGATAAAACTGAAAAGTCATAAAATAAATATTGCTATATTTTTTACATTTCTTACACTACAAGTAAATGGACGTCGTTTAAATTATCAATAGGAGTACTAAAAATGGAAGAGCTACCTATCTTATCTCATGGTATACATCAAAGAAATAATTCAAAATTGGAGATAGTAAAAGAAGAAGGAGACATATACGCATTCGTAGTAGTTCCAGCAGATGAATAAAACATATTAGCGAGAGCATCTAACGTTAGTTCTAAACGCAATTGCGGAATAGCAAACAAAGGAATCATTTTAGTAGAGTTTGAAAGAACTGAACCCAGTAATGGAGCGGAAACATAGAAAGTATCAAGAGGTTCGGCAGCGGTTGCGTTATATGCCTTAACTACCCGACCGTCCATGTTAGGGTTAGTGTTTTGAGCATCAGTATAACCAAAACACGATTGAAGACCATACTTTGATGCGACCGAATAAGAACCAGATACAAGAACTTGAGCGACCTGATTGTAAGAATTCACCGAGGAGATAGTAGAACCACCACAATACTCATTAAGACGAACGAAAGGAGTAAAAACGGGGCAACCAATCATAGCACAAGCAGAAGTAGTAGTAACAGTTCCATTATTAATAACCACCTTATAACGAATAGACAAACTCTTCGGGTCTAACCAACCTCTCTGTGCGAG
>CAISKC010000399.1 GCA_903885895.1 uncultured Legionella sp. | reverse complement strand
CCAAAGATTTCAAGGATGCTATCAGAGAGTTTTTTTCCATTATCTTGCCCAATATTGGAGGTGCTCTGGATGGGCGAATTAATGACAATTTTCAGCTATTGAAAACATAGCATTTTGAAAGATCATGGGTATAGCTGCGAATGTGATGGCTTATTTGGCCGGTGCGAATACAGCTTTGACGGTGTTATTAACGCTTGGGTCAACTTTATTAGCGCCGTTTGTTATGCCTCTGTTGATTTATTTGTTATTGCATCAACAAATTACGATCGATGTTTGGGGAATGGTGATGCATATTGGCAGCATTATTTTGATCCCCATTGTGGCAGGGTTGTTATGTAATCGTTATAAAACGCCGACCATGACTCACATAAAGCAATGGATGCCCACGCTGTCTATCTTATTGGTTGCATTATTGATTGCATGTGTCATGGCTATTAATCAAAGCGCGCTGTTGCATTTTCCGGCCAAGGTACTCATGGCTGTGATTGGTTTGAATATAATGGGATACTTCCTGGGTGCCTGTGTCGCCTATTGGATGCAATGGGAAACTGACAGCATTTTGGCGGTTGTTTTTGATTATGGTATGTTTGATGGTGCGGTCGCGATGGTTGTGTGTACGGTATTTATTGGCCCAGAAGCTGCTATCCCTGCGGTATTGATGGGTGTGATGCAAAATATCACGGCGCCAATGCTGATTTATGGTTTGCAATCAAGAAAGCTGAAACAAATACAAGTATGAACATAGGCAAATGATAGGCTATCTCAATGACAGCATCTCTGAAAATACAGCAATTATCTAGCTTACAGAAAAAAGAAGTACGTGCGTATACTTTTCTAGTCGGGTTGGTTATTTGTGGATTGGCTGGTTCATTGATTACCGCCTCAAAAATAGTATATTTTGGTATAAATTTTCCATTTTCAAATCTGGTATTTTCTATTTTTACTTACCCCATTGTGGATTGCATTTGCGAGCTTTGGGGTAAACAAGCGGCACGACAAGCGCTCTGGTTTGGTTTGGGCGGCCAGCTGTTACTTACTTTGATTATTCAGCTATCCATTATGGCGCCCCATGCTACATTTTGGCATTTGCAAACAGAATATCAGAAGACGTTATCCATAGGGCTGAATGTGGTCATGGCTAGTTGTATTGCCTTTGCGATATCTCAAGTACTCGACATCGTAGTGTATCAAAAATTAAAAGAGTTCTGTCAAGGCAAGAAACTTTGGATAAGATCTAATCTTTCAACTTATTTAGGGCAAGCAGTCGATTCGATCTTATTTGTAAATATTGTGTTTTATCATTTGGATCAAAAAACCAATATTATGCTGGGCTCCATCATGGTCAAAGTTATATTGTCTTTTTTGATGACACCGATTGTATATCTGATCGTTTATGGCGTGCATCGATATCTTGATTCACATACCTTGGCTTTTAAGGCTGAGCATGATGTGAATCTGATTTAAGAATCATGCTATCATCGGCGATATATTTTCAGGAGGCCCTCTCCCTCAAGGGTAGAAAGTCACTGCCATGAAGTTAAGGTATCTTTCCTCAAATATGACAACGATCCGTTCGTGCTGAGGAGGCGTTTACGCCGTCTCGAAGCATTGGCACCAAGGCTTCGAGACGAGGCTAGCGCCTCTCCTCAGCCTGAACGGAATAGTGTTTATCCTTTATTTAACGGAAGTGAGGGAGAAGGTGCCCAAAGGGCGGATGAGGTGTGAGGAAAGAAATAGCCTGCGCACTTTAATTTATTAAAAAAGGAAACGTATGTATTCTGGGATTACCTGCGGTTTGTTTGAGGTTGTCCAGGTAGAAAAAAAGCCTGGACTAGTGACGTATTCAGTACGGTTGAGTGCTGATTTACTGGTTAATTTAAAAGTCGGAGCAAGTGTTGCCATTGATGGGGTATGTCAAACAGTGGTGTCTATTGTGGATAAGGATGTGTGTTTTAATGCTATCCAGGATACTTTAGATAGAACGACGATCAGGGACTTGTATCTTGGCAGTCGAGTCAGTGTAGAGCGCAGCTTGAGTTATGGGGATGAAGTAGGCGGACATGAAGTCGCTGGTCATGTGATAGGTACTGGCACGGTCATGGAAGTGAAATCCACAGATAATAATCTTTGTCTCATCATTCAATGCTCTAAAGAGTGGATGAAATATATTTTTACCAAGGGATTCATAGCAGTAGACGGTTCAAGTCTTACTGTGGGACAAGTCGATCCAGTGGGAACATTCGCCTTGCACCTCATACCAGAAACACTCCGCCTCACAAATTTTGGCAATAAACGGGTGGGTGACCGAGTCAATATTGAATTGGATCACACAACTCAGACGATTGTCGCCACGGTAGAAAGAGTTTTATCTGAGATGAAGCTATCTCTCTAAGAAACAGTAGCTTGGGTTACACTATGTTTTACCTGATCTACGATACTTGTGCATATATAGCAACGTTCCCACCATGAGTAAGCACAATATCAAATAAATTTCAAAAAGCAGCCATGCCGTGATAGGAAACAAGCTAAGTAGCAGGACAGAAATCGTGACAGTGCTTAGGTTAATGAAACTCATGATTGCGGAGCCGTTAGCTTTGTCACTGACTTGGCTCATCGCATAAGCTGATCCATTAGTGAGTAAAAAGCATAGACCAAAATAAATGATGATAACTGGGATAAAGAGGGACAAAGCGCCGGAGCAGTGTAGCATAATGGTGATAAACATCAGTGCGACACCGACTATCGAGATGCCAATACCGGTTCGGATCAGGGTGAGGATGGGATATAGGGTAGCGAGTTTTGCACTGGCTAATGATCCTAAAATAAGGCCAATAGACGGTAATAGATAAGCAGAGCCATACTCAGCACTCGTCATGTGATAAAGCGTGATGGCGATAAAAGGACCTAATGCCGCGAAAATGTAGATAAAGCAACCTGAAAGTCCCATTAAGAGTCCTCCAACCAGCAAGCTGGTGTTTTGAAATTGATGGCCATAAGAAGTCAACAAGCGTTTGATTTTCAATGCTTTGTGATCTTTTGTGACCAAGGTTTCAGGCAAACGGGTGGCTAATATAAAAAGAATCAATCCATATAGGGCACCCGCATAAAAGCAGCTTGTCCAACCAAAATAGGTGTTTAATAATCCGCCGCAGGTCACACTGAGACCTGGTGTGACAGCAAAAGCTAGAATGAGATAGGAGATCTTTTGGTTAGCAACTTTTGGTTCATGGCATTCATTGACTAAAGTAAAGGTCATCATGATGCCAACACCAGAACCCAGCGCACAAAAAAATCGCGCAGCGACCAATAAGCCATAAATATGGAGGAACCCAGCTAACACACAGAATAAACTACTGATGATTTGTAAGCCAATACCGATATATAAAGTCGGTTTTCTGCCAAGTCGATTCGCTATGGGGCCATAAAAAAGTTGCCCCAAGGCATATCCTATTAAAAACCAAGAAATAATATGTTCAGCTTGATCGGCTGAAATGTTAAAAAAATAGGCGATATCGGGTAAAGCAGGCGTAAACAAGACGGCGTTGACTGAAGCAAAAGATATAAGAAGTAGTAAGGTAAAAAATGGGAGTTTTATTGGCATACTTAAAACCATCAAGCGAATTTTATCGCAGTATATGCGTTTTTGTAGGGAGTTCAAAATAAAACCGAACAGGCAAGCGTAATTTTTAGATGCATTGTGAAAAAACATCTCGTAGAATGCGCTTTCATTTCGACGTGCCCACCAGGTGATATTCCTACCAGATCATGAGGAAGTACAGATGTCATTTGCTCGTATGATTTTAGATTTAGGCGATGGTTTTAAGATAGTCGCCAATGAAACCGATCAACATATTGCAGTACAGGTGCATCATCAAGACCAAATTATTGGCTCTGCACGCATTATTACCGATCGCGTTGACGTAGAATTTATGACGCAACTCATGCTTGCTGAGGAATGGGCAGAGCATGTCTTTCCCAATGGTAAAACTCTGAGTGCCACGTTTGTTAAATTTCTGATTAAATATCCCAATCTGGTCAGAAAGCCAGAGTTTCGGTTTATGACCTCTGTACCTGTATCCCTGAAGCATGTTGTGGCAACGTATCATTTCGAAGAAAGCCTCGCGCCAGATATCATGGTGCGCTCTGAAAGAAGGTTGCCTGATTCTCGACAGGATGTATCGGGTTTTACATTTAGTCAAACGGTCAGTGATACAGATTGGCCTATGTTGTTAGATTTATTGCGAACAAGCGCTTATTGGCAAACCAAACTGGATATGGAACGTCTTCATTTGTTGGTGAAGTCGTCTGTATGTATGGTAGCCAAAGATCAGAATAGGGTGGTGGGTTTTGCCAGAGTGGTGACTGATCACAATGAGATAGCCTCATTATGGGATGTGGTGGTTACTGCTTCGCATCAAGGTCGCGGTATTGCAACTCAGATGATGTATCTTTTATTGACAGATGCCGCATTGGAGCAGGTGCCACAATGGTTATTGTATTCCGATACGCCGGCTGCACGACATATTTATGATAAATTTGGGTTTCGCGCTGCGCAAGATCTGCCTCAAACAAACTTCGCTCAGAAACTGAGATTACAAGAAAATCCGCCTAATTATTTATTACCCTTAATGGATGAAATACAGGTGCGATCCAAAGCTAATACATTGCAAGATGGCGTATTAACCTTATCAGCACAACAAACACAAGCTTTTTTGTTTGAGACCAAACGCGCGGATTTGGCACAATTTTGGCGGCAACAGATTGCTTTTATCGATGATCGGACTTATCAGCGATCCGAGACCCAGTTTTGGTTCATTCTGTTTTTTTCTATGTTATTAGTGGATACCTATGCTTTTAGAAATATTGCTTATCCTTTCTTTTCTGGACAAGTGGATCACAGCATAGAACATCAAGCAGCAGATGACTGGATTCCAGTGATTGTGAATGTGATAGTGATTGGT
>CAISKC010000398.1 GCA_903885895.1 uncultured Legionella sp. | reverse complement strand
CTTGCGCCAATTTATTGTGGTAGTTTTACTATAAAAAATAGGATCAGTGATCGGAGGCGACGAGCAAGCGGTCAACAAACTAACTGTTAGTGCCAGAAGCTTCATGGTCATCAGATGTTTTATTTGGATCTCGATTAATGTGCTGGTCAGATTCAACCCGTTCACGTTCGATACTGGTACCACGCAGGTGCAGTGTCACACCAACTTTTTGATTTAATCGAATTAGATCATTATCTAACATTCGAATACGGTCAATCAAGGCAATTAAATCAGTACTTGCACTGCTTAATACTGGTTTAATTTCTTGTGTTGCCCATTTCCAAACATAATGAATAAGATAGCCCATGCCGCAGGCGGCTATGATAGGAAATCCATATTTGTTTATTACACTGATTATTTCGCCCATTACTTGTCTACTCCATCCTCTAAAAATTTTACCAAGGGATCTATTTTAACCAACTTGGTATGGCCATGCTCAACAATTAACTTAAACATATCTCCCCTTTGCCACCCTAGATTATCCATATCAAGTTCGCGATCAAATACAATATTTTGTGGATATAAATCCCACTCGTAATCATTGAACCGCATTTAATATCTCGTTTAATCGATCTGCTGCCGCTCTAACGTCTTGGCCTAATTGGCTAACGCCGACATTTTTGTTGTTTTCTATCAGGCGAGCAATGTCGTGCAACTGAATCACTGCTTGGTCGAGTTTAGGAATTAACATTAGTCTCTCCTGGCGTCTGATTGTTCAGAACGAGCAATACGGTCTAGGTCGGGCTGTAATCCAAGTGCGTGACTAACTTTAGTATCAATGCGCATGACATCATGATTCATGGTGGCCACACGTCGATCTAGGGCGCCAATGATTCCGGCCATGCTTTTTACACTGCTAGTGACACCAGCAAGAATAAATTTAAGTGTTAGAAAAACAAAATATCCACCGGCCAATGCGGCGGCTATTGGAAAACCAACTTCTCCAATTAACTTGAAGATTTCTCCCATACCAGCTCCTCGACAGCTTTTTGCTGTTCTCTTATTATGTTAGTATTTATTGAAAATAGTCATTAATTAACTATTGTGTTTTAAACTTATCTACAGCTATCATTCCAGATTTTAAATTTGTTTTTAATTCCTCGGTAACCAAATTTAAAAATTTTTTGCTAAAAATATGGTGTTTATTGTACTCGGCAATATTTAGAGCTTGCGCTATTTTGCTGGCTCTTGTTTGAGAATCCCACAAAGATATTGATTGCATGAGTTCTACAATTTTATATAATCTTTCTGCTGGATCATTGACTAAATCATAACTTTCGTCCCACACATCATTAAATGTTTTAAATCCGTAACTGCGCAGATATTTTAAAGTGCCTGCGGTACCAGCTAATATAAAAGGTTGTCCACAAGCAAGTGGTCTCAGGGCTTTTTCGGTCAGATGTAGTCGGCTATCATCAAATAATGTTTCTAATACTATTTCAATGTCAGTAGCTTCATAATCCATTAAATTGAAATCTGCACTATATTGACTTTGAGCTGTAGATTCTGGAAAATATTTTTCAATAATATTGTCTGGCCGCCATTTAGGATTTAAAAAATGATGTAAAGTATAATGTTTACCAGATTCTGGGTTAATAGAACTACAGCTCATTTGGCACTCGTTGACCAAATTAAATTTAATTAAATAGTCTGCAAACTTTAACCGATATTCTCTGGTTCCACCCCATGCACGATTGTAAATTAAAAATTTCTTTTTAATATGTTTTTTCTGGGTGGTATGTTGGG
>CAISKC010000397.1 GCA_903885895.1 uncultured Legionella sp. | reverse complement strand
TGCCATCTACTATTCAAAAATAGACTACAATAAATATAAAATATAAGAATAAGGACACCCATGTGTTGGAGTGCTCAAGCATCTACTGTGCTAGCAGTATCCGGAATGGGGATGACTGCATATCTTATCAAAAAAGGTGAAAAAAAAGAGTTATGGTTGCCTCTCTTTTATTTTACCTTGATGGGATTTCTTCAAGTAGTGACCTACTCCTATATTCATCACTGCACCATGCCCATGAATAAAGTCCACACCTTCTTGGGCTACGCTCATATCGCATTTCAGCCATTTTTTGTAAATATGGCAGCCATGTGCTTTATTCCAGAAGCCATTAAAAATAAGATATCCCCTTACGTCTATGCAATGTGTTGGATCGGCATTGTGCCCTTTATGATTTATGCCTATCCCTTTTTCGACACCTCATTATGTACCATTGGCAAAGAAACGATGTGTGTTCCCTTTGCGTGCTCTTTCAAAGAAAATTGGCATATTGCCTGGCTAGGTTCGTTGAGTAATCTATCATCACAACTTTGGATTACATTATCAAACAATCTACCATCCTTAGGAGTGCATGCCCAAATATATCTCTTGAACGGATTTATTTTGCCGATTATGTATGGATCTTGGCGAATCATTTTAGCCACCCTTTTATTTATACCATTTATTGCCTATTGTTCTACCAACAACATTCAATCATTACCAGCCATTTGGTGTCTCTACTCTGTTGGATTATGTTGTACGCTCATTAAGAGCCCTATCCGTAAATATCTTTATGTTTATAACTGGCCATTGTATAACCTCTATCACACAAAACGACCCCAACCGCTTACATTAGAGCAATCTAAAAAAATTGTAGAACAAGACCCTCCAATCGAAATCAAAACAACCACTGTCCCGATTTATTCCAACTCATTACCGTTTCATGAGTTTCAATTGATGTATTGGCTCTCTGGATTCTCAGAGCCGGTTTGTAAAACACTTAATATTGTCGATCGTAAGCGCTTCCAAGGACGACTCAATAAAATAGCATTAGATGCCGCGCTACAATTGGTGTTACAAAAACAAGAAATTTTCTCTTATCACATTCATCGTTTTTATCCTTTACATACTTTGTGCACCAGACCATCTATACATTTTAGGCAATCTACTGAAATCTCTCTATTATCAGTGTCTGACGAACTCGTTGAAGCTTATCTCGCTCAAAAATATGATAATTTATATTATGAAAAAACTTGGCGTGCCAATCGTCCTTGGATTAGCATCGATCTTTACGATTTAAAACATGATCAAGTAGAACTACAAGTATGCATGTCGCAGTTGGTGGCAGATGAACGTTCCATGGCTATATTTTTTCGAGAGCTTTCAAATGCTTATTTGTTTTTTACACATCAGACTCACACTTACACCCTCGATTCTTTCCAATCTTATCAACATTATGTCACGCAACAAAATATTGTTATGCAAGAACAGGCTCAGGTTGATGAGATTTTTTGGGCGCATTATTTACAAGACTCTAGCTGGTTTTGCTTTCCCAAACGATACGTCATGCCGTACAAAAAACCTGCCTATACCCAGATTCCATTACCAACGTCATTTATATCAAAACTACAGCAGTTTTGTACTCAATATCATGTGGAAGCACATGATGTTTTATGCGCGGCAGTCAGCTTATCATTATTACAATGTTGCGATAACGATATAAATTGTGTACCGAATAAATTATGTATCAGCTTGCTCAAATCCACACGAGAAGATCCCCAGTATGATAATACCATCGGTTGCTTTTTACGTATGGAAACCATCAAACTTGATTTGCATAATCAACCAAGTTTAGTACATCTAACCAAGCAAGCTCAGGAATCAACTTGTGAAACTGCTAGGTATCAACGTGCCCCGACGCTAGTCAAACTCGCCGCTATTGGTAAACTGCCTAAAATCAAAAAACCTGTCGCAAAATTTTTTGTAAGTTCAGGATTAACACTTATATCCAAATGCTTTCCCAAATGGCAATTAAATAAAAGCATCATTCACGCATGTGAAAACATGGCTAGTTCAGATAGAAAAAAACAGTTTCTCATTTGTATGGATATTGCGAATCACTTCTTAGACGATACTAAAAATGTACATCAACCTGCTTTGTTTGGATTAGCGAAGCAAAATACGCCACTCCATATGCCTCCTATCCATACTATCAACTACGTATTAAACCTCATTTTTCATCGTAACAATGATCAAAACATTCCTTTTCTTGCGGTTGTGGGTAACCTCACCCCTGAATTTAAAACGAGGTTTGGAGAAACGTTGATATCCGTTATGGAAGAGTCAGTTGAAGAGGCTTGACCTTAAGTGCTTACCTAATTTAAGTCATCTCTGCCTAAGCAAATTGCACACAGATTACTCGAAAAACCCACTTTTAACATCAGTTATTTTGTGGAGAATTTACCTTAAAACTCCCATAAATATAATCCCAAAATGGTTGGCTAACACAATAAAAACAATTGTAGTTGTAATGATGAGATAAATGAGCCCTAATCAAGAACGTCAACCCTAACCTTTTTAAAATTATTGGATAAAAATGAATAAGACCATGAATGGCTATGTATAAAAAATACCCTAACATAGTGCCAGAGCTGAATAACAATCCACTTTGCATGCCTAATAGAGTTATAGATAGATACAGATATAGAAAACTAAAAACATATAGCAAAATATAGAAAGGTGTCACGACCAAAAACAGAGGATCTTTATGATGCAATAAATGCAATTTTGATATGGAATCGTTTTTGTGATGATATACAAATCGATGCATTGGATACTCTATCAATCCACCATACATAAAATACCCTAAAAAAAAAATAAAAATAATCAAGAAAATAAAATTTGGTACTGCTTTTAAGTGTGATTATTAAAGGAATTAAAAAAAACAAAAAAATGATAGTATCTTGAGAAATTTCAAGAAATAAAGACAATTTGGTAGTTTTTGCGTTGTCTCGACTCATCATATTCACTCCAAAAAGTTGCTGCATAAGTGAAACAATCATGTATCTCCTTCATTCTAGATAATGAGACCCTTAGTTAGCAATAGACTGACCTCATTATTTTTCATTTCATCATGCGCAATTTTTTTTGGAAAGACTGTCAAGTCAATAAAGCGTATCATCGTCTATATTTCATCACCTTCTGCAATAGCTTACTTACAAATGCCTAATTATATCACCCTCCATGCTCCTATTAATTCAAAACGGATAGCCAGGTAAGCATGATTGCTAATATTGGATACTTGTCAAAATATAGCACAACACTGGGTTGTAACGACGCCTCAGGCCCTATTGAAACTCGTGCTCTAATGCACTTGCTAAAGCTGGATATTGAAAATCATAACCAGCAATTAATAAACGCTTGGGTAAAACGCGCTGCCCTTTCAGCAATAGACATTCACCCATTTCACCAAATAATAAGCGAATCAAAATCGCTGGCAGCTTCAAAAACAACGGACGATGCAACGTAGCAGCCAAGGTTTGGGCAAATTGTGCTTGCGTCACAGGTTGCGGAGAGGTGATATTAACAGGTCCCAGTAAAGCTGGATTTTGCAGTAAAAATGTCAACGCGCCGACCAAATCATCGATATGGATCCAAGATAGGGTTTGTGACCCATCACCAATGATGCTGCCTAATCCCAGATAAAAGCTGGGAGCAAGTTTTTTTAACATGCCCTGCTTCTTCTGTAATACCACGCCGAAGCGCGTCACAGTCACTGGAATGCCGGCATCGATAGCAGGTTGCAATGCAATTTGCCAGCGAATACCAATTTCACTCATAAAATCACTGGGATGCGCCATATCAATCGTTGTATCTTCATCATAAATAGTCTTGTCCACATTGGATTGCAAACCATAAATGCCTACTGCATTGGCACATAAAAAATGCGGTTTGGCTTGTTGACTCATCATCCATTGACTCAAAACTTGCGTGATTGTCACTCGTGAGTCGATGATCCGCTTTTTAATGGCATTGTTCCACCTTGCAGCACCTATGTTATCACCACACAGATTGATCACCGCATCATAATCATGAGCATGAAAGGTTTCTAATTCTTCCCAAGTACCCGTCACAATTGGACTGGGAAACGCTCGCATCAATTTGGTTTTATTACGACCTATAATCGTAATGTGATGTGCGGATTGCCATGCTTGTACTAAAGCTTTCCCAATGAACCCAGAGCCTCCAGCAATCAGAATTCGCATACTTAAACCATCCCAGCAAAATTTCGTAAGACTTGGGCTTGCTCATACGATTGTTCTTCTTGCAAATAATCAATCAAATCATAAAGATTGATGATCGATAAGACTTCAATACCACGTGCTTGGATTTCGGCTAAAGCAGATACATCGCCCAGCCCTTTTTCACAACGGTCTAATGCCACAACAACCGTCGATACACGTGCATGATGTCGTGTGATCAATTGCTCGGCATGGCGAAACGCGGTACCTGCCGTGATCACATCATCAATCACCACTATATCTCCACTTAATGGCGCACCAATCAGATCTCCGCCCTCTCCGTGGTCTTTCACTTCTTTACGGTTAAATGTCACCTTGGTACACAAGCCTTTTTCTGCTAAAGCAATTGCCGTTGCAGTCGCCAATGGAAACCCCTTGTACGCAGGCCCAAAGAGATGCTGACAATTCACATTATTATCAAGTAATAATTCTGCATAGCATTGTCCTACCAGACGTAAAGCTTCACCATCGTAAAATAAGCCCGCGTTAAAGAAATAAGGACTTTGGCGGCCAGATTTCAAGGTAAAATTACCAAATTGCAAAACTTGACTATCTAAAGCCAAGCGAATAAATTTTTTTTTCAAAGTCATAGCCACTCTCGCGCAGGTAAAAATTCATGATAGAGCTGATATTCTGGCGTTCCTGGTTCCGGGTTGTAATGATATTGCCAGTGGACCACCGGAGGTAACGACATCAGGATAGATTCCGTACGACCATTGGATTGCAAGCCAAATAAAGTGCCACGGTCATACACCAAATTGAATTCTACATAGCGGCCACGTCGATACAATTGAAAATCTTTTTGCTCTTGCGTGTAAGCTAAAGTACGGCGCTTTTCAACAATAGGGGCATAACCTGAGCTAATATGGTTGCCGACACTTTGTAAAAAAGCAAAACTATGTTCGAAGTTTTTTTCGTTAAAGTCATCAAAAAAAAGCCCACCAACCCCACGTGCTTCTTGGCGATGTTTGATATAAAAGTATCGATCACACCAAGCTTTAAAACGTGGGTATATTTCTAAACCAAAGGGGTCACAAGCCGCCTTAGCATTTTGGTGCCAGTGCTGGCAATCTTCCACAAAACCATAATATGGCGTCAAATCAAAGCCCCCTCCAAACCACCAAATAGAAGATCCATCCGTTTTTTCTGCAACAAAAAAACGAACATTGGCATGCATGGTTGGTACGAATGGATTATGCGGATGCAGGACGGTGGACACACCTAATGCTGAGAATCGACAATCGGCTAACTCAGGGCGTGCAGCAGAAGCTGAAGGAGGTAGCTGCTCACCATACACATGCGAAAAATTCACGCCAGCACTTTCAAAAACTGCGCCATCCTGCATGATACAAGTCAAACCACCGCCACCTTGCTCACGTTGCCAAGAATCCTGCAAAAAATGTCCCTTTCCATCTACAGTTTGAAAAGCCTGACACAGTTCTTTTTGTAAGCGCAATAAGTAGGTTTTGACTTCTTCAACCGCGTTTTGTGGTAAATGATACAAATTGTCAATCATTTTGTCATCCATGTAAAAATGGGATATAATTAGCGCGACGTATCATAACATAGTTGCTCATAAGCTGAATATGGTTCATTTACCCTTATCTATTGCGCCCATGATTGATTGGACTCACACCCATTTTCGTGTCCTGATGCGTTTATTAGCGCCACATGCGCTCCTCTATACTGAAATGCAAACCCCACAAGCCATTACGCACCATCCTCAGCGTTGTTTGTATTTTTCTGCCATGGAACAGCCTATTGCCCTGCAATTAGGTGGCGCAGATCCAGATGCTTTGGTGGTGGCAGCACAACAAGCGCAAGACTTGGGGTATACAGAAGTGAATCTGAATTTAGGCTGCCCAAGTGATCGCGTGCTAGCTGGTCGATTTGGCGCTTGCATGATGCAAGAACCGGAGCAAGTAGCTCATATCATTCGTCAACTCAAACAGCAGCTCCAAATCCCTGTCACAGCTAAAACTCGGATTGGCGTTGACCATCAAGATGATTACGGATTTTTTTCAGATTTTATCCACCGCTTGGCAGATGCTGGCTGTGATAAATTCATCATTCATGCTCGCAAAGCCTGGTTACATGGATTGAGCCCAAAGCAAAACCGTACGATCCCCCCTATTCAATATGATTATGCCTATCAAATCAAAAAAGAATTGCCTCATATTCCCTTTGTGATCAATGGCAATATCAACAATATAGACGCGATTTTGGTACATTTAACTAAAGTAGATGGCGTCATGTTAGGTCGACTAGCCTGTGACAACCCTTATGCTATCGCGCAAATACATCACGCTTTATATCCAGACTCGCCGCTTCCATCAAGGTATCAGATTGCATGCGCCTATTTTGCGTATTTACAAACCATTCCCAACACGCCACTTAGCGTTTTACTGAAACCCATCCTCAACCTTGCGCATGGCTTACCGAATGCTAAGATTTGGAAAAATCATTTGGTTCAAGCACAATGTAACAAAGTGCTTCCTGAGCAATTGGATACTGTACTGGCTTTTTTACGTAACGCACCAAGTACTGACGAAATAACATTAAGAGTGGCCAATGGATTAATTTAAGATCGGATGATAAATCTTCGAAAAATAAGGTAATTTAGACTCAACCGTTGTTTTAGGCATTATAGTCTGCAGATTATGCAAATAATGAAACTGATAAGCTGTTTCCTGCAAAAAATATTCTAAATCATCCGCATCAGATGCTTTGAGTTTCATTTTTTGAGGTATTTGATTTACTCTTGAGTCTAAGACCTGGCACAAGGCATGCCAGGTTTTTGTCAAATGGCAAGTCCTTGCGGCAGTTGCTTGACTGGTCATCCATAATACAACAGCGAGAATGCAAATAGTATGTTTCATTCGCTATAACTCTACATAGTAAATCCGGCAGCTTGGCGACCCACTGTGTTATGAGCACCTTTGTTTTCTTTTTTCAAATCACGTGCCTCCTGCATCATAGCTCGTCTAGCACCAAAAATTAGTAGCCCAGTTTCATTTAATTCTTCAAAACTAATAGTCGTCTTTCGTTTTAAAAATAGCTCGCCACCTTCGTTTGATACTTCGTCATAAAGATCAAAACCCATTGTGTCCAATTCTAGGTCATGTATATTTTCAGATACAAGTCTGCCCATCAACTTAGCGCACACTAATTCTTTAATATTAAGAAGGTATTTTTTCTTGCCATCCGTATCTAAAACTGAGGTAAGTACTTTTTCCACATGCTCTTCTTGTTGCATGGAGAAATAATCAACTGCAGTATCACCAAACTCATAGGATCTTGGTCCAAGACCAGGCCCAATGGCTAACCGGATATTACTTGGATTGGCACCCAGCGTAATCATTCTATCAAACGATTGTTCCAAAACACCTTGTTTAATGGCCGCATGAGCCCCTGATATATAACAAGCAATTTTATTTTCATCATCAAACATCATAATAGGATGCGCATCACCTGAAGCACCCAAAACCGCAATACGTTCCTCTGGAATTCCTCTAAAAATGAGCGCATCTGCTCTAATAATCGATATATCTGAGTCACTGATAGCAGAACGCATGGATGGTTCCAATCCTAAACGATTAGGATTGGTTTTATCCACATCTTCATAATACAAATTTTGAGAGGCTTGTGCTTTCAGCACAAATAAATCCTCTAAATTATCACAACTAACAATACGGGGCGCACTATTACCATTATTTGCGTAATAACTAGTCATAAAAAATTTATGTTTAACATGATTGCCAGCACTCAACTCTTGAAAGCACTTTTGAATATTAGCTAAAACGCGATCCGTTGGATCATACCCTTTTTCGGGTAATTGTTCGGAACTGTATAAATTAACATTCCTTGTTTTTTCACCACCAATCAAATATCCCGCATCACTATGTCCATCTTCATTGGTAAAAAAGGCATATTGAATATTTGATAAAGTAACTGCCGGTATAGTAAGCAAGTTTTCTTTTGTTCGGTTTTCAGCTAAAGATATCATTGGTGTCTCTCTATAAATAAAGGTATTTATTGCAAATTATGGCAGCTATTATATCACAATTGTTTTTTTAAACACTATTTGCCTTGCTCAAAGACTCTTATACTGTGGTCGCACTTATAGAATGTTGTAAGATCAAGTTGAAGTGAAATCACCATGTCTCTTTAAGAGCATAACATTGAATAAAAAGAAGAAAACCCTCCGTTTTCTTCTCAGCCGTTGACAGATCATAATTTGTCGACTAGCATGCTGCATAAATATGTTTCACTCGGATCAACATGCTTAAATTACCGGTGATTGTTGGATTTGGTGGTATCAATGCTGCCGGCCGAAGTTCTGGTTCGCATAGCTATAAACGCATGGTTAACGAGGCCTTGTCGGACGCAGACCTAGCAGCTACTTGGCAAGACTTAGCCCATCGTATGGGTTTGCCATTAGAAGCACCCAGCTCCGAACAAACTATTGCGGCTATCAAAGATGGAACCTGTATTCGGCGTATTCAAAATTTTGATCCCGAACATGTGTTATGCCATCATAAAGCCAGTCTAAATCCAGGCTCAGAGCCTGCTGAGCTGCATTTAAAGCAACATAAATTGTCAGCGGAATTAGCACAGAGAGCGAACATTGCAGACTTACCAGAGTCGATGATTGCAGCGAAATTTACTGATCCATTATCGGTATTAATTCAAGATACCAAAGCAAGTGAAGTCAGCAGTGCAGGAGAACTCCCTACTGGTTTTAATCCTGGCAGCTTATATCATTCTCACCATCATCCTCGCGGGCTGATGCTCACCGTTTACGGTGCATCTGACGCGTTAAACTCTCTTGGGATGGAATGGGCAGATATCTTAAAATATGTGAAGCCAGATCAAATTTCAGTTTATGCAGGCTCGGGCATGTCACAAGTCGACGAGCATTCTATGGGTGGTCTATTTCGCCAACCACTTTGTGGCAACCGGATCAACTCCAAAATGCTGCCCTTGTCCTTTGCAGAAATGCCGGCTGATTTTATCAATAGCTATATCATTAATAGTGTCGGTGCCACAGGTAATAATGTCGGTGCTTGCGCTTCGTTTCTGTATAATTTACGCCAAGGTTGCGCTGATATTCAATCAGGCAAATCCCGGGTAGCCTTCGTTGGGAATGCAGAAGCACCTGTGGTGTTTGATATTCTTGAAGGGTTTCGCGTCATGGGTGCTTTGGCGACGGATGACAGCTTATGTACATTAGACAAAACTGATAAGCCCAATCACCGCAGAGCATGCCGTCCCTTTTCTACCAACAGCGGATTCACATTGGCTGAATCAGCCCAATTTTTTATCCTCATGGATGATGAACTGGCTTTAGAACTCGGTGCGACCATTTATGGCTCTGTGCCAGATACTTATGTCAACGCAGACGCTAATAAAAAATCAATCGCAAGTCCTGGTGTGGGTAATTATATTACCGTTGCCAAAGCAACGGCTTTAGCTAAAACTATCCTTGGGCAATCCGGCTTACAAAATACTTATGTACAAGCACATGGCACTGGAACACCTCAAAACCGCACGACGGAAAGTCATATTTTGAATGAAGTTGCCAAAACGTTTGATATTCATGCTTGGCCAGTAGCCGCCATCAAATCTTATGTTGGGCATTCCATCAGCGTAGCCGCTGGTGACCAATTGTGTGCTAGCTTAGGCGTATGGCAACACGGTTGGATCCCAGGGATTAAGACCATCGATCATATCGCGCCTGACGTCACATCTTCGCATCTAAATATATTGATGGATCATATGCCGATTCAAAGCGAGACGTTGCAGGGTGTTATTATTAATTCCAAGGGATTTGGCGGTAATAATGCCAGTTCATTGGTTTTATCTCCACAACAAACCTTAAAAATGCTGACGCAACGATATGGTCAAAGCAAACTCAGCACTTATAGGAAAAAAAATGAGGTGGTTGCCGTGCAACAAGCTGCACGCGATGCCGCAACCTGTCAGGGACAAGAACGCATTATTTACTCATTTGGACAATCTATGATGGATGGCACGTCCGTAACACTGACACCGCAAAGTATTCGTTTATCGGAATTTGAGCAAGAAATTGATTTGCCGCAAAAAAACCCGTATGCAGGATATGTTTAGATTGTAGTTAGGGCCTATTGAATACCTTTTAACTTCGCGATAAAATGCTGAACAATTTGATCGCGACAGGAACACAAAGTGGCTATTACAAAATTTGAAACTTATCAAAAAGTACTTGATCAGATCCAGAATGACATGACAGAACAAAAACCTGGATTCCAGTCAACAGATTACTCAGCACAATTTCAAGCAGAGTTTGTTTTGGGTTTTATGTCCAAGCAAAATAAGAGCTTGATTGCTTCGCTGGAAAAGATAAGGCTTACTTCATCCTCATATGGTCATGGTAAATTAATTAATCTTGGAATAGATACTAGAAATAAGACTGGGTTTATTGAACTCATGAATTCAACAGACAATACAGTTCATGATCTCTCCACGATTCGTACGAGTCACCAAAATAGATTTTTAATGAAGCTTATTTTATACGTAGCCATTTTTATTTTATGCGTTACCCTCTTATGTTTTACGGCACCTGCTCAAATTGCGATGACACTTGCGTTCGCAATAAAAGCGGCTAGCGCTCTCACCTTGTTAGTATCTAGTTTTGCAATGGGTATTGGAATATATAATTATAGAAAAGACCGTATTCCAGAGATAGAGCAAAGTATTATAAAAAATTGGGTAGACGATACACTCATAACCAGATCTGAGCCCGGATGGGTATTCCTGCGAACGTGATCACCGATTATCGCCTAGTGTGATCACCTAATATTCCGTTGTTTTTGCAAGCGAAGAAATTATCTCAGAGTGATCACGATGAAGCAATTTCTTTTTTTCTCATAGACTCCCCGTTTAGC
>CAISKC010000396.1 GCA_903885895.1 uncultured Legionella sp. | reverse complement strand
GCCGCCAGCTCCATTTATTGATACATTGCAGCGAGAAATTAATCGTCGTTGGTCAACCATCAATTTAATCGATATTTTGAAAGAAGCTGATTTTCGTGTGGACTTTACCAAGCAATTTCACTCGATAGGCAATCGAGAAATTTTAGATGGGGAACTCTTGCAAAAAAGACTGCTTCTTTGCCTGTATGCATTAGGCAGTAACACCGGGTTAAAACGAATCAGCGCTGCCAATGAGGATGCAAATCATTCCGATTTAAATTATGTGAAGCGGCGCTATATAAATGATGAGGGTGTTAAAGCCGCCATTGTTGATGTCGTCAATGAGATAATAGCCATTCGAGATCCGGCTATTTGGGGTGAGGCAACCACGGGTTGTGCCTGTGATTCCACACTGGTCAGTAGCTGGGATCAGAATCTCATGAGTGAATGGCATCCTCGTTATAAAGAACGCGGGATCATGATTTACTGGCACGTTGATACCAAATCCATGGTCGTGCATTCCCAGATTAAAACCTGTTTGTCATCAGAGGTCGGCGCCATGATTACAGGCGTTTTAAGACACGATACCAAAATGAACATGAATAAAGCCTACACCGATACGCATGGGCAAAGTACCGTTGGATTTGGATTCAGTTACGGACTTGGGTTTGATTTATTACCGCGCATTAAGGGGATCCAACGCCAGAAACTATACTATCCGAGTGCTTACCACAAAAATAATTATCCCAATTTAGAGCCTGTTTTAAAATCAGCCATTAACTGGCAGCTCATCGAAGAAAACTACGATGAATACGTCAAGCATGTATCAGCACTCAAAACAGGTACAGTCGATCCTGACGTGCTCATTAAAAAATTCAGCAAAGAAAACTACAATCACCCCGTTTATAAGACCCTGATTGAGATTGGTAATGCTGTAAAAACGATTTTTTTGTGCCGGTATTTAGCTGAAGAAGACTTACGTATAGAAATTAATGAATCACAAAATGTAGTCGAACGATTGAACAGCATTATGGGATTTATTTTTTATGGCAAATTAGGTGAAATATCTACCAATCGAACAAAAGAACAAGCCCTAGCTGTGTCTAGCTTGCATTTATTACAAGTCTGCATGGTGTACATCAATACCCTCATCATCCAGGAACTATTATCGGATCCTGCTTGGGCTAATAAATTAACGCTTGAAGACAAACGCGCTTTAACCCCATTAATTCACGCACATATCAACCCTTATGGTTTGTTCCCGCTCGATCTTTACAAGCGGTTAATCATTGCGGTTGAAAAGGAAATTAAAAATGACCGAACAAAAACGAACACCCGTCAGGCAGAAAGCGAAACAGTTAGCTAAACTCTTGAAGGAAGAAAATCCAGACTATGATTATCTACGTCAACTATTCAGGCACTTGCGGACTGAGCTAAGTGTTGACGTCACGCATAATGATAAAAAATTGCCTTATGTACCAACAGAGGAGGAAATTTGCAAGTATTATCAAGCAGTCTGGAAATCACGTAACATGAAGCATGTTTTGATTATTAAAACATTGCTTTACACGGGTGCCCGGGTGAGTGAGTTGGTTCACATCAAAATTAGTGACATCGATTTTGATCGTTGCCAAATACGAATCACTGAAGGGAAAGGTAATAAAGATAGGATAGTTCCGTTTCCGGATAGCTTTAAGGAAATACTGGCTATTCATGCACACAATACACGTGATAAAGGTGGTGAGTACCTGTTTGAATCATCATGGAAAAGACCTTACACTGATCGAGGAATACGTAAAATTCTTGAGCAATATTCTCTTGAAGCAGGGATGGAGCATTCCATATCGCCACACAAATTGAGACACTTTCTATTTACGTGGCTTAAGAAACAAGGGATTGATGATGCGCTAATACAACCTTATTCAGGTCATGAGAGTCGAAAGTCGCTTGAAATATACTCAAAGTTATCGATTTATGACGCACAAACTGAGTATGAGGACGTTATTGGCAGGTTTCCCATCTAAATTTGTCTAAAGTGGCCCCTCGTGACACGAACCGTAAAATGCCGCCAATATTTAGATTAAGCGCACT
>CAISKC010000395.1 GCA_903885895.1 uncultured Legionella sp. | reverse complement strand
GGTACGCATTGGATCTGCTCTCCGACTTTTTTGACCTGTTTTATTGCTTGCCATGATTGTTCCTTGTGTTATTAACTACTTATTAATTTGAAATTATATAAAATTATTTTTAAAATTCTATAGACAAATGTGCTCGATCTCTAAATAACACTTGGGTAGCAAAGGATGATAAATGATCAAAAAATTTATCGTCGATAGTAGTACAATGTTCTTCACCGTCCTCGCCGCCTATTGGCCATAAGTCTTGAAAATTTGTAATTATGAGATGAGTATGATTTTGTTTAAAAGCCGGGAGTGCTAGTTCTAAAAAGCCTTGCCACTCGTCGTTGTATATATGTTCAATGCTTTCTATCAGCAATACAGTGTCAACCTGATCTAGATTCAAATGACTACTTACAGCCCTTAGATCTCCTAACAACAAATGATAATCCTTGTTTATTTTGTTGTTATACATAGCCAGGGCACGGGCGATATGAAAATCGCCGGCATAAGGATTTACATCGGTGCTTTGTACCGAATAGCCCATGTGTGACAAAGTGCAACTTATCTGCCCACTACCACTGCCAATTTCTAATATCGAATTAGGCGTTCTTGTTTTATTAAGTTGCAAAAACTTAATTTGATCAGCTACTAATCTTAACCATCCGTCGTGTGTAGTAATATTTTCATGACTAACTGGAGGAACATTATATATGCCATGAGCATAACATAGAGCAGGCCATTGATCTTCGGGTCTGAACAAACTACCATGAGATTCTACAGAGCCAAAGTAGTTGATGCCATACAAATTTTTATATTTTGGGTTGGATGATTCTAATAGGTTAGTAATTTTCATTAATTAACTTGGAATCATGTGAGGCAAATAAGGCACAGCCCTGGGGCCGTGTCTTTGTTGCAATAGTTTTCTTGCTTCATAAGCATCATTAGCACCCACACGATCTTTAAATTCTGTGCCGTCTGGGCCTTTAATTATTGCTTCGTAAAGTTTCATTTGTTTAAAATTTGATTTTGCTTAAATGCTTTAAGTACAGCATGAGTACGATGTTTGCTATCCATCATTTGGCGACTAATGCTGGCTCGTTTCTCGGTCTTAGACCATTGTCCAGATAATGTACGATCTCTTTCGCTTGCTGTTTGTTTTGGTTTTGCCATATTAATTCTCCTTATTTTACTTTGGCTAGGTAATCAATTATATTTACTTGCCCTGCCTGCACTTCTAACAGTGCATCAATGGGAGTAACATAAACATTGGTTTCTCGAGCTCGTCTTTTCATTTCACGAAGTCGTTGCGCACCGGCAATTACCAGATCATATCGACCTCCACAGTACTCTACGCACTTTTCAGTATCAATTTGACTACTACGACTTTCAATTCTGGGTTTCATGGTCTCTCCTGTAAAATAGTATTATACTACAAAAAACAACGGTTGTCAACTTCGTTACGGGGTAATTTGGCCACACTAAATAACGGACATGTATATTGAATTTTATATTACCAATATTTGCAATTTAGATTGTAGTGATTGCCGAAGCTTCAACAATTTTGATTTTACTGGTCATTACGAGTTTGATTTTGATCTATATCGGAGTTGGGCAGATAAAATTAATCTAACCAGCTATGTGTTGCTAGGCGGTGAACCTCTATTACATCCTAATTTCAAATCATGGGTCGAAGGCACACGAAAACTTTGGCCTAATGCTTGGGCTAAGATTGATACCAATGGCACCCAAATTGGTCGAATAAAAAACCTGCACCAACTTTTGGTTGATAATGAATATTTTCTTTGTGTAAACATACATAACCCAAGCAAACTTTATTCAATTTTACAAAATATTTCAGATGAATTTGGTGAATGCGAATTAATCAACGAGGACGATCCTAGAATCTATTACAATGGTAGATTTCAAAATACTGGCCGTCACATGATTGAATACAGCGTTTGGTTAATAACTCAAGCAGGACTGCCTATACAAATACGCTCAGCATGGAATTTTGATAAAGCAATTAGTAGTTCAACTAACTGGAAAAATTTATTATCACCCACTCCTGATAAAAATTCAATCTATATAGGTAATGCACAAACCTCACATAACTCGTGCAGTTCATCAAAATGCCACATTATGCTCGACGGAAAAATTTATAAATGTTCAACTGTGGCTACATTACCTGTATTTTTAAAACAAAAAAAATTAAACTGGCCCAATGATACAATATTTCAATATGAACCAATAACCATTGATAACTTTTCAGAAACTAACTATAAATCGTTACAAAACACAATACCGCAGTGCGCTTTTTGCCCTACCGGAACGCACGACCTTGTTAGTGTTTCGTCCGCCAATGTAAAAAGAAAAGGAAATCGTGTTATACCAATACTGACAGATTTTTAAACGCCTAACTTTGCTGCAATAATCCAATGTAGTATTGGAGTAATAATATTAATCTTTATTAAACCATCACACCCTACTACAGATGTAAACTCCGTTGTAGTAAGTGATCCGTACCCATTGTAATCATGTTGATATGATGATTTAATTTTTCCCCCTAATAATGGTAATAGATTAAACGTGTCTATAAAGAATTCTTCAATAACCCAAGTTATTAATGACTCGTCGACGCCTTGATCAATTAATCTTCTTTTTCCCAAGAATTCAATTTGAAATGCATGTTCAGTTTTAACATTATGTAAAGTAGGAAAATTGATTATATAAGTTTTTTTGTCGTTGCTTTGTGCCGGTGCTCTGACACCGTTGATGTAAAAATTTACTTCAGTTTCTGAATATTTTGATATAGTTATTTTTAATTGCATAATGTTTATTTAAGGTGCTCACCCGAAGGTGAGCAATTACTACATAGCGGGGCCGTTGCCGTTTTGAAACCCTACTACACCACCTTCTGCCTCGATACGCTTAACAACATCTTCAAACAGTATAGGAGCAAAATCAGTTTGCTCAACGCAAACACAGTGGTATCTAGTATCAATGATATCAGTGCGTCCGCATACAGCAAGGTCACGCATGACGCGATTTGCATGTAAGTGTCCATGTATATTCACGCCAAACCGGCCAAGGCTTTCTGGATGAATAGGAATGTGACTAAGAATCATTCCGTTCATCACATGGTAAGCACGAAGTTCACGGAAGTATTTTCTATAATCTTCGTCTTTAAAAATGTCATGATTACCACGGATAAGAACCTTATCCCCATTCAAGCGATTCATAATAGGTAGTGCTCGACGGTTAATAACTACATCGCCCAAGTGATAAACTTTGTCGTTAGG
>CAISKC010000394.1 GCA_903885895.1 uncultured Legionella sp. | reverse complement strand
TTAGATTTTGAGGATGTAACCATCGAATAACCCGACTTAAGTGGTTTCGAATAGTCAGATAATTCCCAATAGGTAACTATGTCACCCTCTCGTTTAACAGTTGTAGGGTCGTATGAGTAAACAGAACCATCATCATTCTCGACAACAGGTTCCCATAGCTGTCCAAACGCTGGACCCATAGAGAGCAAAAAACAAAGTGGTAATAAATTCTTCATTAATTGCAGATAGTCTGACCATTTGAGTACGTCTGACAGCTTTTACCATTACTAAAGTATGTTGAGGTCACACCATTTGCGCCACGAATGGATTGACTAGATACACCATTGGAGTATGTAGATTGGGACACTCCATTCCCTCCATTAATGGTGTTGGCCGTTACTCCATTACTAAACTGAGTGGTAGATCCAAATTGTGTTTGTCCAATTGTTTGACCAGACACACCATTTGAACAATTAACCATACTGCCGTTTTGGAAGCAATTATTCTGTGCATTTGAAAAAGAAGAGATGCCAAAAAATAACAAAGCAATAAATATCCTCATAGCAATACCCAATCTACTAAAGTTAGACTTCAAAAAACCTACAAGTTTGCATCGGGTTTTTACTATGGTAAACCCTTATTTTTAGCAATTCTCATTAAACAAATTAAGCTTAAATTCAATAATAGTATGGTATCTTATAAGGGCATTATCTTAATCAACCCTATCAAATTATTAGAGGTTTTTATGTTAGATACTCCATTAGCCTTACGTTTTGCAACAGAAATTGATTCAGAAACAGCGGCAAAAGAAGCACAAGAAGTAAAGACAGTTTCATGGGACCCATCCATTGAGCGAAAAATTCAAATCATTGTTGCGACTGGTGGATCAACTACAACCAAAAAGACATTTCAAAACCAATGGGATTCTGGCGAGTTCGATTAATTTTCAACCAATATCTTATAGGCCCCGCTAACTGCGGGGTTGTTTATGCGCTCAATTTTTATTCTCACAGAAGCAACTGACCCCCATGCAGATAAAGTCATTGAATATCTTCGTCAAGCAGATTGCTATATTTTTAGGGCAAATCGAGATCGTTACGGTATTGAATGGAGTGTAGAGCTACGGGGTTGTGACGTCTACTTTATAAACCATACCGACAATCAAGAGTTACGCGAATTCTCATCAGCTTGGATAAGAAGAAAAATTACAAAACCTTTGTTCTACGCAGTAACAGGTTATGACAATCTAACTAATGATTTTTTGACCAATCAAAACTATCATCTAGCTTTGTGTTCTCTTCAAGCAATTGTGGCAAGAAGAGTCATGAATCCAGTAGCCAGCAATGAGTATGCAAACTCAAAGTTAAATCACCTCAAAATTTTTAACTCGGTTGGAATCTCAACCCCTAAATCGCTTATCAGCTCAAGTGATTCTCATTTAAAACAATTTCTCAGGGAAATTGATGGCCCTCTTGCTCTAAAACAAGTTCACTCGGATGTCGTAATTAGCGAGGATGAAAAGACAATACTAGTTCAGATGACAAAAAAAATTGAGCGCAATGATTTTGATAAGCTCATACCAATTGGGGCTGCAGCAATGTATTTTCAAGAATATATTGAAAAGAAATTCGAGTACAGAGTTACAACGGTTGGCAATAAGATCTTGGGTGTCGAATAGATTCACAAAAATCTCAAGGTGAAGCTAAGATTGATTGGCGAAATTATGACTTAGAAAATACACCCCATCATCTTGTTGATTTGCCGAGGGAATTAGAGGCAAAGATTCTCGAGATGCACCGCCTCCACGGACTTCACTTTTCGGCTATCGATCTGATAGAAACCCCTGAGGGTAAATTTTACGGGGTTGACATCAACCCCCTTGGTCAATATTTATGGATCGAGGAATTAGTTGATGCCCCAATATCCGAATCTATTGCGCAGTGGCTTTTAGATGAATCATCATAAGCATTTAGCAATTTTCTTTCTATCAGTCTGGGGGGCTTGTTTAGCCCTTCTTCCTTCTTATATATCCAATAATCTATTTGCAAGCGTTGAAGGGAATACTTTACTGCTTTGTTTATCAATAGCAGGCCTTATTGCTAGCCCATTGTTTAAATTTACAGGCTTTCTTTACGGACAAAAATTCATTGAAAGTAACTTCATTCAACTCAGAACTTCATTATTCAAAAAATATAAGGGCCAAT
>CAISKC010000393.1 GCA_903885895.1 uncultured Legionella sp. | reverse complement strand
TACCCCATTTGGACGCATCCACGGACAGCAAAAAGCCCAGAACCTCAAGGATTCTTGGCTTTTTGTTGGTCGGAGAAACAGGATTTGAACCTGCGACCCCTGCCTCCCGAATGCTGGTCGATGCTATATAACTCTTTGTAAATGCTGAATAAAATAATAGCTGCATTAGGATTACACTACTGCTCCAACATATAAAATGCAGGACATAACTTTTGGGAAGCGGCCTTATAAGTGTATTGATCATCTTTTCGCACGATGGTCAAGCGTGGCGAGTTCCGCACGTGAGGCTTGGGCGATGGTGATGCACGTGTATCTTGACCGAGGTAGAATGGCGCGTATAAACAAAGTGTTGACCAAACCATCAGAAATGGTATCAGATTGGGCAATGTGGTAGGACAATTCGACGCATAAGCAGTTGTGTGCGGCAGGAGACTGAAATGGGAATTTTTAGCAAATTACAGCGCGCGCTGGATGTCATCGGCGCGGTATCAACTGGATTTTATCGTGCGGGATATTGGGAAGAAAAGCCGTCGCAAGCAAATTGCAACGAAAATGAGCACTATGTATATGACCAAAATCAAATAGTGTCCCGAATACAAAACAAAATGTTCGGACCTAAATTATCGTCTGCGTATCCTATTGGGTATCACCTAATTAAGATGGCTAATGGCCTTAATTCAATTCGGATATGTGATTGGGGGGGGGCTTACGGTTATGATTACTTCCTATTAAAAAGATTCCTGGAGGCACCAATCAAATATACTGTTGTCGAGATTCCTGAAATAATTGAGGGCGCAAAAGTTATTGAAGAACTCAAGGACGTGAATTTTGTCGATAATAATGTAATTGTGGATGCAGATATATTATATTCACAAGGGACTACGATGAACGTTGCGGATTTGCTATTCAATTATATCGGTAGGGCTATGCCTTCTAATATTATTCTTAGTTCGTGCGAGTGTGTCGAAAGCCAAACCTTTTATACACAACAGATACTGCGTAAAACCGGGAGGAAATGCCTCTACAAAACATTTAATCGAAAAGAATTAGTTAGCGAGGTGGAAAGTTTGGGATATAAACTTATTGATTGGTGGATATCTCCGGATTCACAGCGAAGTGGTGTTATGATTTCAACTGACAAATTTGTTTGTTATCATGGATTTGCATTTAAGCGCCTTATGTGAACGAGGGTGGCAAATCAAAACCGAATTACCGCACAGTTATACCCATCAATTATTTGGACTAACGAAGGGCTGTAGGCATTAAACACATTTAGTTCTCGGGCATTGGCATAGCCAATTATCGTGTTATTTTTTCTAAAAGACTGTATATTATTTTCTAAAAAAGAACGCAGCACTTCTGAGCCGAAGGGGTTAAACATAAAGACAAAAAAAGGCGCGTCCATAATAATATATTCAGATGCATCGGCCACAAAAAAAGTTATTTTTTTGTGATTTAATTTACAGTTTTCATGGTTTGCTCTTGCAGCATCAACAAGCGATGGCTCAAAATCAAACCCACTTACTGTTCTGAAATTATATTGATCAGATGCAAAAATTGTTGAAATGCCCTTCCCGCATCCTACGTCGATAAAATCATAACGACTTGTATCTATTCCCGCCTTTGTAATTATCCTACTGATATTTTTTAGCCACACAGTCATAAACGGTGCTGCGTGTTTTTTAGATGGATTAATGTTTGTCATCTCGTAAACTGAAACGGCTGATTTATCACCAATATTTCGGCTATAAGTATAATAAGCGTTATATGTATCGTTAATTAAATATTTTGCACGCAGATTGATGTCCATTGTTTTCCCCTCTTAACAAACAGATTATATTTGCAACCTTTAACATCAAATATTGTATAGGATCAAAATAAAACTTTGTCAATCCCGAACATCTTTGCGAGCCTGCATGTTCCTCCCCACGTCGGTAGGGACGGACACAGCGGCGATAACAGGCGGCAGAAGCGTGCCGGGCACCGTTTGTTTCACCGTGATCGAGCCCACAGACGACATCATGCAATCCATGCATATCTGTATCGAGAATTATGCATAACTTAATCGTCATGAAATTGAGTGCTAAAGGATAAGTAGTATGTAGAAACTTTTCGAGGAAATTATGATGGACGAATTTATAACAGATGACCAATTATGCGATGCTATTGGATTGGAACTTAAGGAATACCACAAAATTGTAGATTGGATGCGGCTCAAAAAATATAATAACACCGGAATTATCAAGGTTATAAAGAATAATTATGCAATTATAACTCAAGAAGGTCTTGACTCGATTTATTCTCATGACTTTAACAACATATCCCCCTAAAGTTGTTTGGGCTTGGAATATTGATGTTGTGGAAGAAGTTGCCCAAAAGATATTGGACTACAAGCAATTATATCCGACAATATTTTCATGCGAATAGATATTATCTGCTATGTGATTTTAACATATATAGAATATAGAAAAAATCGCATGAAGAATGCTAAATAGATAGAAGTTATTTATACATAATTCACCATCAGTTATAGGCTGAAACTGACAGCCAAACATGGAAAACCGTGGGAAACAACTCCGCGACATGAAAGTTAGGTGAGCGAAAGCAGTTCGATTGAATTGAGAACTGCGTCAAAAGGTTTAATCCCCTTTTATGAAAATGGACCGGGCTCCGCTGTAAATTGCGACCCGGAC
>CAISKC010000392.1 GCA_903885895.1 uncultured Legionella sp. | reverse complement strand
TTATTGCGCTGGCTCCCCTTTGAGGGGGATCTCGTTTCCCCTGAGATATTTATTCCCATAGTCGAAGAAAGTGGTCTCATTATTTCCATCGGCGAGTGGGTTCTTCAAACTGCCTGCGCTCAATTGGTTGCTTGGTCTAATAATGAATTTACTAAAAATTTGACTTTATCAGTCAACATTAGCGCTAAACAATTTAGGCGGGCCAATTTTGTGGAAATGGTTGAGTTAATACTTAAGACGTCTGGTGCCAATCCCAATTTATTAAAACTCGAGTTGACGGAGAGCCTATTGCTTCAAGATGTTGATAAAGTAATTGCTGTCATGAACGCCATCAGGGCATTTGGAGTGAAGTTTTCGATGGATGATTTTGGTACAGGATATTCATCTTTATCTTATTTGAAGAGATTGCCATTAGATGAAATTAAGATTGATAAAAGCTTTGTACTCGACATTGTGCAGGATGAAGGTGATCGAGCCATCATTCGATCCATACTGTCTCTTGCTCAAAGTTTAAAGTTAAAGGTGATTGCAGAAGGTGTGGAGATAGTTGAACAAAAAGATCTCCTGCTTTCAGAAGGTTGTAGTTTTTATCAGGGATACCTCTATAGCAAGCCCCTTAACAATGACAACTTCCAGTTACTGGTTGAATCTTTGGCATAAAAGGAAGTTCAATATCCGCTGCGGGTCGAAAAGCGCCCAAGATCCAAGAGTGACCCGGATGCCGCAAATCAACCAATAATAGACATCCAAGCCTGCTCCAGGCATAAGGTATTGAGAGCTACAATGAGGTGCTACTGATTTTAGCTACTCACAGAATTTTTACTCATAGAAGTTATAACCTAAGGATGGATACATGAAGCTAAGCACCAGAAATCAAATCCCCGGAACAATTGAAGAAATCACACGGGGATCAACTGTTTCTCAAATTACTGTGAACGTGGGTAATCTGATTGTGCATTCTGCGATTACCAATGACGCATCTGATGATCTTGGCCTTAAAGTTGGAGATAAGATATTGGTAGTTATCAAAGCCTCTGATGTCATGATTGGAAAGTAATCTTGATTGAAAAAAATCCGTTACGGCGGATTTTTTTAACTAATCAATTGCCGACTCCAGCAGTCAATCAATCTGAATACTTACCACTACCCTAGGTAGCAACTAAGCAATCATTAGGATTTATATTGTGATTGTCTCTTATGGGTCGAGCTGAGTCTTGGGTCTTAATAGCGGTCACTCAGGCTACTGGGTATTAAATAATACGTTAACCTCTTTCGATAGTATTATTTATAGAGCATGATTAAACTACAAAAACCTAAAAATCAAAGTACCAATAGTATTGGGCTATTCTCCGCTATTACGATGAGCTTAAGCGGCATGATGGGCTCGGGCTTATTTACGGTATTGGGCTTTGCGAACCTAACAGCTGGAACTAATTTTCCAACGCCCTTTTTATTGGCGGGCATAGCTATTTTTTTTACAGTCTATTCTTGCGCAAGAATGAGCGCCACTTTTCCAATGAGTGGTGGCCCTGCTGGATATATTGCTTCAGCTTATGGCGATAGTTTTATTACTGGCTGGATGAATCTTTTCTTTTATCTGGGATTTTTGGTCTCAACCGCACTTTATGCTGCTGGATTTTCAG
>CAISKC010000391.1 GCA_903885895.1 uncultured Legionella sp. | reverse complement strand
TTCCCTGCAAAATATGCAGCAGTTCGCAGCGGTAAGCAGCGTTCCTCATATAGAATCTACAGTTATTGGGGTGTCGCCAAGTGGTAAGGCACAGGGTTTTGATCCCTGCATTCCTAGGTTCGAATCCTAGCACCCCAGCCACACTCTTGATTGATTCAAGTAAACAGACGGCAGAAGATACCCGGGAAGGATGCTTTGACCGGATCGCTAAAATAATAATAATATCTTTCTGGCTGTCTTCTGCTATGTGTTTATCTATAAGAGATTTATATGACCAGCAGAATGATGATTTTCACGGGAAATTCAAACCATTTACTCGCTGACAACATTGCTTCAGACTTACGTTTACCTATCGGCAAAGCGTTAGTGGGAACTTTCAGCGATGGCGAAACTATGGTTGAAGTTCTTGAAAATGTACGTGGAAAAGATGTATTTGTCATTCAATCTACTTCTGCCCCTGCTAACAACAATCTTATGGAATTACTCACAATGGCCGATGCATTACGCCGCTCTTCAGCAGCGCGAATCACTGCCGTGGTACCCTATTTCGGTTACGCAAGACAAGATCGCCGTGTACGTTCTGCACGCGTTCCCATTACAGCAAAAGTTGTCGCAGACATGATGACATCGGTTGGAATCTGTCGCATGTTAACGGTCGATTTACATGCTGATCAAATCCAAGGTTTTTTTTACATGCCCGTAGATAATGTCTATTCTACACCAGTCATGTTGACGGATATCATCAAACAAGATCTGAACCCTTTGATGATTGTTTCTCCCGATGTAGGGGGCGTTGTGCGCGCAAGAGCTATGGCCAAACGTTTGAATGATGCTGAGTTATCTATCATTGATAAGCGACGTAGCGGTCCAAACAAATCCGAAGTCATGCATATCATTGGTGACCCAGCTAACAAGCACTGCATTATCATCGATGATATTGTAGATACAGCTGGAACGATGTGCACTGCAGCAGCCGAATTAAAAAAATCTGGTGCACTCTCTGTGCGTGCATATATCACACATGCTGTATTATCTGGCCCTGCTTTAGATAATATTGAGAATTCATCATTAGATGAATTAGTCGTCACCGATACCATCCCCTTGTCCGATGCTACCAAAAAATGTAAAAAAATACGCGTAATTAGCCTTGCACCCTTACTGGCACAAGCATTAAAACGTGTCAATGATGAACAATCAGTAAGCTCTATGTTTACTGATTGCTAAGCTAGCCATAGCGTACCTCCCGAGCCCTGTCCACAGGGCTTCCGAAGATGAATGTCAACAGACCCTAATAAAAACCAGAAATCATTGGTTTAAATAAACTCTTTAAATATACTGATATAATTTAAAAAACCATGCCTCACATTAAAGCAAAAGCATGATAAAATAAGCATATGATTACTAAATAAAGATTACTATGGGTAAATTTGAATATCCCATTCAAGTGCAGACTAATTCTGATGAAAATGCACCTGTATGGGTAACTATCAGCTATATTTCGATTGCCACTGATAGCGCTACCGGAGCGCTTCTTAATCTCGAATTAACGCACGATGATCTTGTGATTACTAACGGGCAATACGCATTACCATTTCAATTATCGTCTGATGTGAACTGTCAAATTAAATGTGATGATCCCTATTGGTTGGAATTCTTTCAAAACGATTCTTGTAAAAATGCATTAACGTTATTATATCCGACTCTCACTAAAATAATTGCTTACCCAGCATTTTGGAAACACTACTTATCAACACTTTCTGATGAAAGAAGGATCGCATTCTTACAATCTACGTCCTTACCTTTTTTATTACCACTCGTATCAAATCCAAAACCACCCTCGGGTATCATTGATTTTATAGATTGCTGCATGGCCCATAAAATGACTGCAACAGAGCTTGCCATTTTTATCGAGAGGTTTCAAAATACTTCTTTGCTAATATCGCTCACATCTCATACTCATAACGCCGAACTTATTTCAGCTCTGTACCGTTATAAGGAAGCATCAATATTTCCCGCACTCATCAATGCGCATTTCTATATCGAGTTTTTTCAGAATGAAACCATCCATACACAGCTTAGAGAGTGTATATTAAGCCATGAGGCCACCACAACTCGTTTTTTGACTCAGGCATTGGTTACAGTTCTGCCAATATTATTAGATGTATTGCTTATAACCTACATTCCGCAGCAAATTTCTAATAGTTAGCAATTAACGTGTTTCATTTGCAATCAATGTTGGCCAGCCAAGAAAAAGATCTAAGGATATTAAGAAATAGATCAAATCAATTATCAAGCTAATGGCTTATTATTGCGGTCATGTTTTTTTAAGACCATTATAGGCATGTCATTAAATCGAGACACAGTAAGTAGTGAACAATTAGGTCATCTAGGGTTAGTTGCAGCAACTATCCAAGAGCTAGGAATAATCGATAAAATTGATGCGCGTCTAGATTTTAATGAACGCAAAGGAAGCTTGGTAAGTCATGGTCGCCGCGTAGCGGCGATGGTATTGAATGGTCTTGGGTTTATGAATAGTCGCCTTTCGATGACGACGCATTTTTTTCAGGATAAACCTATTGCGCAGCTACTGAACGCGGAAATTTATGCTGAAAATTTGAATGATGATTGTTTAGGGAGATGCCTGGACAAAATTGCTGAATACGGCGTGACAAAGCTGTATTCAGAGCTCGCATTTGAGATAGCTAAAGAACAAGGAATACTAGGACAACGGCTACATTTGGACTCAACGAGTTTTGTTTTGCATGGCCGTTATGACATAGAATCGCCAGAATACGCACCTGTCCCAACCTATGGATACTCAAAGGCTAATCGTCCCGACTTAAAACAAGTCATGCTGTCGCTAATTCAGGGAGGTGTTGCCAATATTCCATTATGGATGGAAGCTCTCGATGGCAATAGTAGTGATAAAACAAGTTTTCATGAAACGGTAAGAAAAGTACAGCAGTTTACACAGCAGCTACAATCAGCGCCAGACGGACTGTGTTTTGTCGTCGATGCTGCATTTTATGTACCAGAAAAATTAGCTGAGTTAAATGATGTTCATTGGATAACGCGTGTCCCGGCGCAGCTTAAAGAAGCACGAGAATTATTAAAAAACTCATCGGATGAATTGCCCTGGCAATTATTTGATGAAAATTATAAAGCTATAACGCAAGTAGTAACTGTTTATGTAGAAGTTACGCATTGACAGCAGCTTGAAATTTAGGATTCAAATGCTCTTTGTCTTGAATGAACGCATCAATAAATGAAGCAATAATTTCATTGAATAGTTCTCGCCGTAGCCTGT
>CAISKC010000390.1 GCA_903885895.1 uncultured Legionella sp. | reverse complement strand
TATGGATGAATTTAATGAATGGTTAATAGAAAACGAACAAGCCAAAACAAATGTGATTGAAATAACCAAAATGGCTAATTAAATAACTAACTCGATGGGCCGGATAAATGGGAATTTACAGCAAAATTTGGACTTGACCAACAATCCGCACTTGCAACTGCCCAAGCCTCTGAATACCTACCCTCAGATATCTTATTCTCACTACGAATGAACAGAGATGATGCAAAAGTACAAATGGACGATTATCTCAACGAAGCAAAGAATTGGACGCATGCTACATTTGATAAATCTCATGTTAAGATCATTACGCGCGACAAAACCGAAGTACCGCTACAAACCATGAAAAAATATGTGAGAAAATTGCGACAAGCACACGCAGAAAAGCCGTTAGATTCAAAATCATCTCATACAAATCAATCCGAATCCGACTCAGATACCACAAATGATCCGTCTGATTCTAGCAGCCCCTAGGTCCTTTCGCGAGCGCGCTGGGATACCGGGGCGACAGGACCCCGAAACACTGACATGGAACAACGCTACGGTTAAAAAGAAATTTAAAAGGTGACATGTCGTGTCAAGCATATACTGACTTCAATTTGTTAAAAATGCGGGGGCACGAACGTTTCTGGGATCAATGGCTAAAATCGAGTAAAATAGAATCTATTATATTAATTAAAAAATTAGCCTCTTATGACCCATGCCTTAGAAAAGAAACTATCTATTATCGAGCAACAATTACCTATTGATCTCATCCCCATAGAAAAAATATTCTCATTGGTTGACTTAACCCGCTTAGACGAACATGCCAGTACTGAAGATATCGAACAATTAGTCACAACAGCCCACAGCGAACACGTCGCCGCTATTTGTGTTTTTCCACAGCATTTGCAGATTATTCCTAAATTAACCAACATACAACGAGCCACGGTGGCCAATTTTCCTGGTGGCAACCAAGTCCATCAACAGGTGTTACAAAACATTGAGCACGCCATTGTTCAGCAAAAAGCAGATGAAATCGATTATGTATTCGCATATGCCCATTACTTAGATGGCCAACAAGCAACGGCATTGGCTTGGTGTCGCGAAGCTTATCAACTATGCCAAGCACATGGTCGTTTATTTAAAGTCATTCTTGAAACAGGTGCCTTACCAACTGTAAGTACGATCTATCAACTCAGCGCCGATATCATTCACGCCGGCTGCGATATGCTAAAAACCTCTACCGGCAAGATAGCAGTCGGCGCAACACTACCTGCCGTATTTGCCATGCTAACAGCCATCCAAGATCACAACCCAACAGGCGGTATAAAATGTTCCGGCGGAATAAGAAACGGAGAACAAGCATCTCGTTTTATCCATTTAGCCGAACAAGTCTTGGACAAAGAAGTGGACAAATCATGGTTTCGAATTGGTGCTAGTGGTATACAGACGGGGAAATAAGTATCAAGCAGTTTCATGTTCAAAAAGACTATCAGCTCCGATCAATGGTAAGATTCGGTATAATACTTCCTCAATAATATGAGGCTCTGCCTCTACGATGAATTTTACTTTTCTATCTTTCCAGGACAACGTTTGAATCAAACTTGCGGCAACCACCGATGGTTTATCTAAATTCGTTAATAAAACTTCCGTTTTCCCACCCCGAATACTCGTACTGATTGGACAACAAATCAACAAACCAGTAGATTGGTTATATGCTCTAGAAGACAGAACAAACGCTGGGCGATATTTTCCAATTTCTTTACCTTTAGTTGGCTCAAAATCTAACCAAACGATATGGCTACGCTCAGGAATATACGCTTTTGCCATCACTCAATCTCATTCGACAAGGGCGATGCAAGCAAATCAGAATGTGCTTTTGCTGCTGACAATCCTTTTAACAGCTCTTTTTCGGTATAAGGAAACTTTTTTTTATGACACAAAAATGACTTTTTGACAGTAAAGCCATCTTCATTAATCTCAACATCAACCAACATACCTTCCTGCAAATGAGGCAATTCCCGCATAGCGCCGGAGATGCGCAAAGCCAACCCATTCCCCCACTTTTGAATTTTTGCATGGACTTTCATGATCACACCCACAACGTATCAACAATGTATACATAAGTATATACCATGTATCAACTAGCTACAATAATTTTTTAGATTCGCAAGAGTGTGTGACCGATAAATAGTACTATGCTAAATGACACCATGATGGCGTGCCATTACACCTTGTCTTTATCCAATGGCACAATCAGCCACAGCACCGCATAGACCAATATCGCACTCCCACCAAACAAAAGAAATAAAACAAACGCAAGCCGAATCCAGGTTGGATCTCGCCCAAAATACTCAGCGATACCCCCACACACACCGGCAATCATACTGTTTTTACTCGATCGATACAGTTTTTTATACTGATTCTTTTGTTGTTTCATTTTAATTTCCCAATCATTTAAAAAATTTCACAGCCAAGGCCGGTAATTTTTTGATATCCGTACAGGAATACAAAGCACCATCAATAATATCTTGTGTCACAAAATCTATGAAATTATTTTCCAAAATTGCATCCAGTTTGAATCCAAGCCTCTCAGGGATGGCTCTGCTTTTTTGATTCGTGATAAACACTTTAATCTCTACTCTTTTTGCAGCATATTCCATCAATAGAACCGTTGTTAATGCATGAGCTGCTTCAGACATATATCCATGCCCCGTCTGCCTCGTGTCCTTCCAAATGACATAATCTATATTCAATAATAGTTTCATGTAACAATTAATGCAAACAAACCATAACGACAAATAAATGGTCAGTATTTGGATCTGATACCCTCAATAGGATAAGACTTACGTAAAACTCCAAATCCAACGAAAATATCGGGGTTTTGCGTAAATTCTATAGGATCTATTGAGATCAGTGACTGATGAGTACGGCATGAAAGGCATATATGCTGCAGTTCACGATTAATGCGTAAAAATGCAGCACATGGTTTATAGTCTTTGTTTCGATCTCTGGTGCTTAATCATCAACGTTGTTAGGATTCATAGACAATGAGCGCCATCGGCCTTGCATAGTTGTTTCACCAGACGATCCGAAGGTGCTCGTAGCACGCCCGTAGGATTCACTGTTTGCAGCAGATTGACCAAAAGTACCGATCGTTGCAACGCCAGAACGTGTATGATCCAACGGTTTATTCGCTTCTTCCTTCCAATGTTCTATATAAGCAATCAATACCAGGCAGCCCATCCCAAGTGCAACACTCACGCCTCCAATTGCTAACATCGGTGCCAACGATAAACTCCAGCCTAAAGCGCCATTTAAAGCCCATGCACCCATT
>CAISKC010000389.1 GCA_903885895.1 uncultured Legionella sp. | reverse complement strand
TTGCCATCTTCAAAGCCCACATAGCCCGGAGGAGCACCAATTAAACTTGACACAGTGTGGCGTTCTTGATACTCACTCATGTCATACTTGAGCAAGGTCATGTCCAAGTTCTCAGCCAAGAGTTTGGCCAATTCTGTTTTTCCTGTGCCAGTGGGCCCTAAAAACAAGAAGCTGGCTACGGGACGCTTTTCGTTGCCAATGCCAGAGAAGTTAATGTACACTCGCTCTAACACTGCATCGACTGCGGCATCTTGACCGTAGAGCTTTTGTTTGATGTTGCTTTCAAGCTCAACAATTTTAGTACTGCGTTCGTTTTGTAATCGATCCACCGGTACGCTGGTTACTCGACTTAACTGTGCTATGATCATGTCTCGAGTGATGGTGATATTGCCTAGGTCCTTGACACGTTCACGGGCACTGGCCGCGTCAATTAGGTCAATGGACTTGTCTGGGTTCTTACGGTCATGTATATAACGGTTGGCCAGATCCACAGCAGCTGTGATTGCTTCGGTTTCTATCAAGACATTATGAAACTGTTCCAGGCGTGGACTTAGTCCAATTAGGATTTGTTCTGTGGTAGCGGCATCTGGTTCGTCAATGGTCACTCGATAAAAACGTCGCATCAGGGCTCGGTCCTTTTCAAACGATCCATAGTATTCTTCCCAGGTGGTACTTGCCACCACTTTAAGATTGCCTTTGGTAATAGCTGGCTTGAGCATGTTGGCAAAATCCAGTGTTGAGTTGCTTGAACTACCAGCACCACTCATGGTATGTGCTTCGTCGATGAACAAGATGGCATTCTTCTTGCTTTCCAAGGCCGAGATTACTGCTTTAAATTTTTCTTCAAATTCACCACGATACTTTGATCCGGCCAGCAGGGTGCCAATTTCCAATGACCATACTTCGTGTCCTTTTAAGAATTCTGGTACACGGCCTGCATTGATTTCTTGTGCAAGTCCTTCTATGATAGCGGTCTTGCCCACGCCCGGATCTCCGACCATGAGTACATTGGCCTTGAAGCGTCGTGCTAATACTGTGATCATTTCTTCCAGTTCGGTAGCACGTCCAATCATGGGTTCTAATTTACTGGCATGTGCCAAGGCTGTAAGGTTAATACAGTACTCTTCTAATATGTCATTGGCCTGCTGATTTGAAAATTTTACATCGTTGTGATTGAAATTCTTTTGATAGAAGTCGGCAAACTCCTGTTTTCTGACTCCATACTTGAGTAGATAATAGTGTGCATGGCTGTTGGTTTCTGCCATCATGGCCAGGTATAAATCCAATACACTGATTGATCGACGGCCAGTAAACAGCACCTGCGTAAGTGCTCGATTAAAACATCTTTCTAAGGCATTGGTTTTTTTAGGCTGAACATCTTTGTTGGCCTTGACTAGACTTAACAAACTGTCAAGATAACTTTCAAGTTCCATTTCAAACATGACTAAATCTATACCAAATTTTTCTAACACTCTACGAAAAGGCAAGTGGCGAATCATGGCCAATAACACATGTTCAGTTAGAACATATTCGTGTTGCTTGCTACGGGCCATTTTAACTGCGGCTTCGATTATTTGTTCAATCTCTGGATTGTTTTGCATAGGGTTCTCAGGGTTCATTGTGCTATAAGTATATAGTATTTCTTGCTATTGAACAACGATTACGGTGCTCTATTTTTCTCTATTGCCGCCAATAATTCAGGATCAATGTTGTTGGGTATTTGTCCTTGTATTTTTACTAGTAAATCACCTGGGGGATTATTTTTACTGGCCAGGCCTCG
>CAISKC010000388.1 GCA_903885895.1 uncultured Legionella sp. | reverse complement strand
TTGCGCAAATAAAAAGTATTTCACCTCAACAAGTTATGCAAATATTTCGTAAAAAACTGGACTTGATAGAACAAAAAATAATAAAACGAACAAAAGTATCGTATTATGATTTTCGGATAAATAAAATTCTAACATTATTGAGTGCCCTGCGGATAAAAACACAGACGCTGCAAATCAAAATTCTTAAAGCAGAGCGTACGGCATTTAGTATGACACGTGCATGTCAGGAGTCCACTGAAAAAGCCATCGAAATTTATTCACCTCTCCCTGGCGCATTCCGTACGTTTACAATTCATAAATTAAGTCGTACGTTTGATACCAGTACGTTTGCTAGTGTCAAAACTTCAGGTGCCAATGTATGGGCTTCTATCAGTGGGCGTAAGACGAGTATGGCTTATCTTAGCACGCCATCTCCTAAATCAGTTGCTAATCTTCGAATATCAAACCAGGCACCGGCTGATTTATTGCACAATTCACTTGTTCATCTATTAGAAAGAAGCGATAGCGATTTGATCGAAGCCATTGATCACGGATCTTTAGCCATAGAAGGTGAGATTGGTCATCTTATTATACAAAGATTAAAAGAAATCCAGTATGCCAAAAATAGTTCTACAGATCTGGTGACAGATGCTGCTATTAGAACTCGACTGGCAATCAGAGCAGGGAAAATAATTAGCCGAACACTGAGCAACCAAACCAATGAGGGGCTCTTTAAATGTGATTTTGATGCACTCTATCTTGAGTTAACAAAGTTAGCGTTGCATGCGGAGTTACACCCTGACCAAAAAATAATATGGTTAGGTTCAGCTCGCTCTGTTATGGCTGTCATCGATGAAAAAGACGAATGGGGCACCTATCTCAACTGTGATGATACGAAATGGACTTGGCATCTTAATCGACTTTATTTGCATACGGCTATCGTTTTAGGATTTACCTTCGAGCTTGTGGAACAACATTATCCTAAAATGGAAGAAGCGCTTTTGTCTCAAGATGGGGGGGCCGCCTTTGTTCAAACATTATTAAATCAAGTGCGCAAAGATTCCAGTAGTACATCACAATATAATGGTTATGAAGCGCCTACTGCTACGTCACAAGAAGTATTAGTCGCATTAGATATTGGATGCATCCCCGAGAAAAATGATAATAACCATCGCATTTGCTTTTCTAAACGTGCTATTCGCGAGACGCCTTGTCCTTTCCAAACCAACAACTCACAATTTGCTCATAGATCCGTGTTTAACTCATGGGATCCGAGTTTCACTGCTTCTAAACCTCCGTTAGGTTCTTCAGTAGAGCAGTTTTCTGCTCCTAAATCTTCACCTGAGATCAGAAAAAGAACACATAACCGCTTTTCTGAACTAGATGCAGGTGGCGCGGGCTCTGCTTTTAAAGAATGCACACAAAATAGCTTCTCTGCTCTAGACGGAGGCACGTCAAATGAGATAGTATCGCGTTTTTCTCCTACCAATAGCTAATGGACTAACTATGCAAGGCAAACGCGCGCATGGATTATGGAGCCAAGAAATTGCGGCTCTTAAACCAATTGAACAACAAATGTCCGCCTATCAAGCGGACATTTCAGCCAAATCTGGGCCTGCATTAGGTGTGCAACATAAACAAACAATCGCTCAGATTGAGGAAAAACTGCGGACAGCCAAATCTGTTTCATTTTTTAATTCACGTCTCCCGCAACTCAAGACTAACCTGAATGAGTTGGTCATTTTTAAAGAAAATGAACTTATAGCAGAAAAAACGGCACTAAAGCTTGTATTAAAATACTCAAAAATGTTAAAAAAATTAGTCGATTCCTATGAGTCTATGAGTTTTTATGAGCATTTATCAGCGCGTAGTTTTTCTGTAAAACTCACACGTTCGTTGAGTTTAAGAGTATGGACTGGGGCTCAAAATAAATTAAATCATTTTAAAAAAATTCAAGATTTCTC
>CAISKC010000387.1 GCA_903885895.1 uncultured Legionella sp. | reverse complement strand
TGTTTGTTCTTGTTGCTTCAATTAATGCAGCAGTCTTACTGTGAAAAATTCGATTGCCGACTTGATAATATTGTTGACTCATGTTATTTCCAATTTTTATTTAGATAAGGAAATGTATCTCTGGATGTAATTGAGTCCATAAAATCAAACGCAGTTTTTGTGGCAGGAGTTATTCGTAAAATAAATCTCACACTCCATCCTTCGCAATCAAAATCATACATTTTTGGTACTAGTTGTTGTGCTGATTTATTAATTTCAAAATCAGTGTCCCATCCTAAATATCTAAATATTTTTTGAAATGCTGCCATTGATGGTCGTGAACTGTCATATTGAACACTGGCACATCCAGTGTCTAGTGCTTGCCCGTTAAATTCATACGATACTAATTCCAAGGTCTGCCATAACTGGTATAATTCCTCATTGGATTTATTTGGAAATAACGATTTAAATCCTTTATATGGATGCAGATTTTCTATTATTATTTCTTTTGCAATTTTTGACATATTTTTAATTAACGAAAATTGATCAAAACATGCAACCAACGATCCTGCTGCTATTACAATATCAAACTGTTCGTTACAGTTCTCTAAATAATCCTGAATTGAATTATCAACAATAGACCATTTATCTGTGTTGTAGTATTTTAATAAATTTTCTTGAGATTTCTTCAAAAAATCTTTTTGTACATCGACACCTGTGTAATGACTGGCGCCTTGATCAAGCACCCAGGCGCCAGTTGCTGCCACACAACATCCAAGATCTAAAACTCTTTTGCCTGCCAAGTCGGTTTTAGAAAACCAAAGTTGATGTCGTTTTTCCATTATTTCCGTTGACACTTGAAATTGTTGTGTCCATGGACGATTGACTCGGATGTCACTGTTTATAAACTCTGGTTTTGATTGATAAGTATTCATTTATTAAATAATCTATTTAAAACATACAAAACTGGTAAAACACCAGTGAGCGTCAAACACATGGATTTTTTTAAATCCCAAAGATTTTAGTGTGTTCATATACCAGTCGATAGAGTCAATAAACATTACTCCTACTAGACTTTTTTCTTTGTTGGTTATCTCGAGTTGGCTAACACCTTGCGATTTTTTAAATTGATGATAGTGGTCAATTGCATAATTGTCTAGCGATGTTTTATCGCTTAAAATCAATGCACCGCCAGGTGCCATGGAATCATAAACTGACTTTAAATACTCAGTTTTGTTGGACATAAAATGCAAGGTCCAATTAATAATGGTCACATCAAATGGACCATGCTCGGCTGGAAATTGATCAGAACAGATCAATTTAGCAGTAGCAGCCTGATTGTTGTCCAGCATGCTTTGACTACTATCAACCCCAACAAGATTTAAAAATCCTGCTTCTTCGAGTTGTTTAAGTGTGTGTCCGATGGCAGATCCAACATCGATGATGCAAGCCTGTTTAGGATATTTTAAACACACATCCACAGATTTTTTAATTACAGATCTATAGTTTGGAATATGCTTCACAGCATGATCCTCGAAGGTATCTGCCACTTGTTGGTTAAATTGCCAGCCGGTCATATATCATTTAATAGTTATATCGCCAGCAATTATTTTCCATTGTTTTAACTGCGTTTGATACCAATTGAGTGTTTGCGTTTTATCTAATATGTTGGGCCGACAAGCATCAGCTTGATAACTATCGGTTACCAATTTTGATTTTACTGCCGCTGATAATATTTCTCTCCACTCATTGTATTTTTCATCTGATGTATTCTTTGAAACATACAATGCCAGGCTAGCTACTATATTGTCTGTATTAAATCCTTGACTTTTCAATGAAGGAATTCCTTGAATTGATTGTCCGCCGGTTGTTCCTAGTACATTAATTTTACCAGTTTTACTCCATCCGGATGTTTCACCAATGAATCCTACGCCGAAATCTACTTGTCCGCTTGCAAGACTGGACAATTGATCAGTGGTTCCTTTATACGGAATTACTTCTAAGTTTGGAAATTTTTTCTGAATCTGCAAACTAACCAAATGACTCATGGCACCAAGTCCGCTGACTCCAATATTTAAATTACGGTCTTTTGGAACCTCATTCCAATTTTTATATTTTCCAGAAATTACCACCATTGGCAAATCGCACTGAGTCACTAATGGAACAAAATCTGAAACATCATAACTTTCTTTAGGATAAAGAATGGGTCTTAGAAAGAAAGCACTACTGCTTGCCAATATGTAATTGTTGCGAGTGGCCACCCACTCGGCCCCGACTGCGCCACCGGCTCCGGGCCGATGTTCAAAAACAAATGTATATTTGTCTTGCATACTGTTAGCTTGTTGTATTGTAGTACGAACGTAGTTTGCTGGAGACTCACCAATTCCAAACGGAAATACAACTCCTACAATCTCGCCAGCATGAACGGTTATTGCGGCCATTAAAAAAGCCATAACGAAAAGTATTTTTTTCATTTCTT
>CAISKC010000386.1 GCA_903885895.1 uncultured Legionella sp. | reverse complement strand
TGCTTTAGGTTTCGAGACGTAGCTGCGCTACTCCTCAGCCCGAACGGATATTTATCATGTTATTTTATTCTAAAATATTACATAGATCCTGTTTTTACACATGCAATTTTCTAATTTTGTGCATTTTCGTGGGGATACATCAGTTCACAATGATGGCTTTAAAAATCGTATTGCACAGAGGTTTTGTTACTGAGACGCTAGCTTTTGAAAAAGTCTTATGGTACGATGGTTAATGTGTGTGTGTGCTGACTATGTTTTAACCAAAATTTAGTGCAGGTTAAACTCAGCAGTGCGTGCATATTGTGACTTGTTCGGATGAACGATAATCTTCGTTGATTCAAACACAAGTTGCAATTTCTGTGAAATTTTCCTGGATAATCCATCATAATAACTAAAATCCCAAGTGAGACCTATGAATCTTAGTGAATTAAAGCAATTACCTATTGCCGATCTCGTTAACATTGCCCAAGAAATGGGCGTTGAGAATGTTTCTCATATGCGTAAGCAAGAAATGATTTTTGCTATTTTGAAAACGCATGCATTAAAAGGAGAGGACATATACGGACATGGGACACTGCAACTTCTTCCAGAAGGCGGTTTTGGATTTTTGCGTTCCCACGATGCTTCTTATTTAGCCGGACCAGATGATATTTATGTATCACCTAGTCAAATTCGCCGCTTTGGTTTGCGTACTGGCGATACGATATCTGGGAAAATTCGTCCTCCTAAAGACAGTGAGCGTTATTTTGCTTTGTTGAAAGTGGATGAGATCAATTATGATGCGCCTGAAAACTCGAAACGAAAAATTTTATTTGAAAATCTCACGCCTTTATTTGCCTCTGATCGTTTGGTGATGGAGCAAGGGAATGGGAGTACCGAAGACTTAACAGCACGTGTTGTAGATTTATGCGCACCATTTGGTCGCGGCCAACGAGGCTTGATTGTGGCGCCACCTAAAGCGGGTAAAACGCTCATGCTGCAAAATATCGCGCATTCTATTGAAAAAAATTATCCCGATATTTTTCTGATCGTATTATTGATAGATGAGCGTCCTGAAGAAGTGACCGAAATGCAGCGCTCTGTGAAAGGTGAAGTAGTGGCCTCGACGTTTGATGAGCCAGCGACTAGACACGTCCAAGTCGCAGAAATGGTGATAGAAAAAGCCAAACGCTTAGTGGAACACAAACGAGATGTGGTGATTTTGTTAGATTCTATCACTCGGTTGGCGCGTGCTTATAATACGGTGATTCCTTCTTCAGGTAAGGTTTTAACTGGGGGTGTCGATGCTAACGCGTTGCAAAGACCTAAACGTGTCTATGGTGCTGCACGTAATATCGAAGAAGGCGGTAGTTTAACTATCATCGCTACGGCAATGGTGGATACCGGTTCTAAAATGGATGAAGTGATTTACGAAGAATTCAAAGGTACCGGCAATATGGAAATTCATCTGAGTCGTAATATTTCAGAACGTAGAGTCTTTCCTGCTATTAATATCAATCGTTCTGGTACACGTCGTGAAGATTTATTATTAAGCCCAGAAGATCTTCATCGAACATGGATATTGCGTAAAATCCTGCAGTCTATGGATGAATGTGATGCGATCGAGTTCTTAATAGAACGGATGAAGAATCATAAGACGAATGCAGAATTTTTCGATGCAATGAAACGTCAGGAATAAACCTGCTATGGTACAAAAAGTACGCGCCAGTATTGTCTCTAGTTCACGTTTGAATGATACGATCTGGCGGTATGTTCTGAAACCAGAGCATTTTGTGCCTTATCAAGCTGGGCAATATTTGCAAATACATAGGCCTGAAGGCGATAGTTATTATTCGATTGCGAATGCGCCTATAGCAGAGCCTTGTTATGATTTACATGTGCGACACCGTGCTCCTGCCCAAGTTTGGGACAGTCAGCAAGTCTTATCTTTGTCCCTACCTTATGGGATTTGTGATATCAGTCATTTGCATTTAGACAAACCTATTTTATTCATAGCCGTGGGGACGGGATTTGCCCCTCTTCGGGCTATGATTGACCAACTATTGCATCAATCCGACCCACGGCACTTTGAATTGTATTGGGGTGTAGCGGTGAGTGATGATTTGTATGATCAGGATAGTTTACAACGTTGGCAAGTTCAACGGCCTAGTTTTTGTCATGTACCCCACATTTCAGTAGCTCATCAAGCCGATTTGATCACATTGATTTTGGAGCAGCATCCTGATTTGAAGGATTGGCAAATTGTCATGGCCGGTCCATTTGAGCTAATGTATGTTATGCAAAGAGCGTTAATGCAATACGGGATAGATAAGCAATCAATTTTTTCAGATGCATTTGAGTTTGCGTAGTAGCAAAGGAGTCACGATGGAAACCATATATCAAATTTTAGCCCTGCTTGGCGGAGGATTGGTGCTTTGGATCCTATATCGCAGTATTCGCGCACGGCCGGAGCAATTTAGTCGGGAAAATCTGAGTAAAAGTTTTTCGAGCATGGCAGTTTTAGCCATTTTGTTAATCGTATTTGTCGCATTTTTGGTTTTTATGGTACGGCAAAGTTCGTAGTCAATGAGTTTTAAATTTAGGTGTCTGAATTATTAATAGATCCTACTGTCTTGATAAAAATAGACCGAATGTTTGATTCGCGCTCCCAAATGTCAGCAGACCCAAGTACCTCCTTTCTTTCAATAAACTTATTTGCTTAAATTGGTTTACTGTTCCGTTACGCCTAGAGGGCGAATTCTGTCATCATTGACATTTGTGATCTTTTTTTATACAATATCGCATATTTGTTTATTATTCGGACTATTATGGTGTTGTATAATCAATTTAGATCGGCTCTAAGAAATCATCCAAGTTTTGGTTATTTACTCAATAGTCGTTCATTGCAAGATGCATTTTATCACCTCCATAGCGTCGCTGGACCTCTTGGTCATTTAAAGGGTACGCGGATAGAAGAAGGGCAGCCTTCTGCCTATGATCAGTGGGGAGCTCGCCTTTATGAACTTGAGTCGCGTAGTAAAACGGAAGATGCGCAACCCTGGCGGTTTGTTTTCGATACGCCTATACATAATAAAACTTATATTCATCATCCTGTTGTACAGATTTGTTCTGGAGAGCCGTATTTTTACCGATTTGTGATGACCTTCAAACCTGATGGCGTTACGATTGCTCAAGATTTTGATTGTGTAGATGCGTCTCCTGATTTATCTAAAGTTTACTCAGAAAGAAGACAACCCAATGCGGTTTATGATGCGCGGGTAACGTTAGCAGAACGTGAGCGCCAAGATGCGGAATATGCGATACAGCGTATTGCTGTGTTAGGACCTGCAAGAGTGTTTATTCATAATGAAAAAAAACAAAGAGAACATGTTGATTTGGTTCAAAACATCCAATTGCAATTAAATAATTTTCTCGATTTTTATGAGAACCCAAACGCCTGTGTAGAACCACAAAGTCGCTATCGATTGACCAATGGTGGTTGGGCTGGTGAGGGTGAAGAAAGTACGGGCGTTCCAAAAATATCTTCGTTTTTTGGGTTGCCTGATCCAGCGCAACGAGGACGACAAAAAGAATCCGTCACTGTGATGCCAGCTTTTGGTGCTTATGATCGAGTAGAAGGCGTTGATCAGGATAATTATTATGAAGTGTCTGGTACTTGGGGCGATGACTCTAGATATTTGGTTGGGTATAGCACGTCATTGGTTATTTTTGAACCATATGGATTTTGGACAGGCATAGAATTATATAATGGTATGGCACAACGAAAACCGATCGCTATCATTACAAAAAAACTTAAAGCAGAATGTAAAACGAAAGGTTATGAAGATGTTTACGCTCCATTGAAAGATGGGAAAATAGGACACTATAGAAAATATGAGAATGGCGCCCAAGCAGCTTTGTGGATAAATCGTTGTTGGAATGTAGCGTTTTTAAATAAATTTTTGCAAATAACACCGACATTATCAGATGGCAAAGCAAAAGGATTAATGAAGTTACGGAAACATTATCTTGCTGATGAGGCAGATAGCGCGGCTATCAATTTTAAACCATTTATTCATTCTAGCTTAGCGCTGTTGAATGCGAGCGAGCAACGTATATTCAAAGTAGCATTAGTGCAACATATTGGCGCGGCATTGCAACATCTGTCTCCAAACGATCAAGATGATTTTGCATTGGTATTTTTAGCGATAAAGCAGGACTCTGATACATTACGTTTCGCTTCACAGGCATTACAAAACAATCAAACATTGATTGCTTTTAGCCAGATGCCTGATAGCGAGAGAGCGGTGGCTCAAAATAGTTACATAGATAGTCATTTAGATGTATTCGATTCTGAGCTGGCTCCGAACCATCACGTGAGTGCTCAACATGTCGGGCGGACAAACAGTGTATTTGTACCACGAGATGAAGATTTAGAGGATGTTGAAATTCCTGAGAATCCTTATAAGGAATTGTTGCTTAAAATTGCTTGTTTAAAACAATATGGGCTTGAGTTATCTACTTCTGGACGCAATGAAGCAGGTACCCATACTCAAAAACTGGCACGTGATATCCAAGAGAAAATAAATGCACTGATTTTTAAGCGTATACTAGCTAAAGATGCTGCACGAGACATCAATGACCTCTTAAAAAGAGGTCGTAAAACCATGGGTCAAGACCGAAAATGGTGTGATATTATTGCTCATATCCTTTTAGCAGGCGCGGTAGTTGGTTTGGGATGTGCGACAGGTATTGGTTTAGCTTATATGGGTATCGGGTTGGCTATAGTGGGTATTCCCGCTTGTTTTTATGGATCATTTTTTATGAATAATACCAAACGTCAAATGAAATTGTATGGGGTTGGTGAAGAAGCAGAGAAAGTGTTTCGTAGTCCTGTTAGCACGGGTTGAGCCGCACTATTCTTATTTTAAGAACAGTATAAATGGCATCAATACTGATGCCTATTTAAATCACTATTTTTTTGCGTTAAAATAAATCACAAACTATCAGGCTATGTAAAAATTGGAATGTTTGCCTTGATACTGATGTTACGCTTGTATGAGAACGTTTTATTCATGTTTAAAATGAAATTGCTTTTACCTATACTGCTTTTGCAGCCTATGATTGTTTATGCTTGGATAAAAGAAGATCGCTGTACGAATCTCCATTTGCAGATTGAAAATCAGACCAAAACGATCTGTCATTTAATTGACTTTCAGGTGATGTCTGGGTTTGTGTCACACGATGATACGCCGCTGATCATTTTCCCAGGTGAAACCAGTTCGCGGTTTGAACTATCAGAGAATTCCCAGCATTCTACAGACTTCTATGGTGATGCAATCCATATTCTTATGAACTATGAGTGTGGAGAAGGACAGATGGTGACATTTATCTCACAGAAAGATAAATGTAGACGAAGCAGAGCAAAGGTAAGTGGCATGGTATTATCTTCGTATAATATCGATGCTAGTTTTACATTTTCAGATGGTTTTATGTTTAATCATACACTGCGTACTGATACGCCTGGTACTATTATATGGACTTTGACGGATAAGCACTGAGACGATTTTTTTTATAACGTTGTGTTTGTTGATTTGGGCGCTGCTGGACCGAACGGCCCAACCTACCTTTGTATCCATTTAGACAAGGGTCACTTATGAATATAAAGATGCTTATATAGAGGGCTTTAGTCCATTTTTTAAATAATCATGCCATTCATTTGGTTGTCCCATAATGTTTTGAAATAGCCATTTTGTGCCATCAAACTGTCAAAGGGTCCGTCTTCAATAATATGGCCGTTTTCAAGCACGATAATCCGATCCATATGTCGGATCGTTGAAAGGCGATGGGCAATGGCGATGACAGTCGTTTTTTGTTGCGCTAGTAGTTGATGAATGGACTGTTGGATTTGTTGCTCGGTGAGTGTGTCTAAACTTGATGTGGCTTCATCTAAAATAATAATCGGTGCTTGTTTTAAAATAGCACGGGCTATGGCAATGCGCTGGCGTTGACCTCCGGATAATTTGATACCGCGCTCCCCTACTAACGTATCGTATTGATCCGGTAATGATTCAATATACTCATCAATATTAGCGAGTTTAGCGGCTTTTTTGATATCTTCTAAAGTGGCATTTTCTTTAGCATAACCGATGTTTTCAGCAATGGAACGATGGAAAAGTAGAATATCTTGAGGAATGAGCGCGATTTGAGAGCGCAAAGAGTCCTCCGTGATAGTATTTATGGCATGCTGGTCTACAATAATATGACCAGTGGTCGGAGCGAAATTTTTTAGCAACAATGAGATCAGCGTAGATTTACCTGCGCCGGAATGGCCAACCAAACCAATTTTTTGACCGGCTGGAATGAGGAAATTTAGCTGATTAAAAATCAGAGTATGGGCGTCATACGCGAATGAGAGATTTTGAAATTGAATAGATGGAGATTGAATGGTATAGGGTGTAGCGCCAGGTTGATCGATTGGTTGATGCGGTTCAGCCAAAATAGAAAATGAGGATTTAAAATCACCCATGTAGCGCATGAAATCGAATAGTTCCATCACAAATTGCCAGAGTTCAAATGAAATCGTAATCGACATCATCATGACAAATACAAAATCCCCGGTTGTGATCATCGTATGTTGTTTTAGCCAGATTAAAAACAAAAATACTGAAATCAACATAAGCCAATAAAGAATGCTGCCAACGGTAGTTAATTTGAAAAAATAACGATAAGACGTTATTAAATTGGGGACGTAGTGTTCATTGATCAAAGTTTCACTGTGTTTGAGTTCTTGCTGTCTTTTCGCAAAATAAAATAATGAGAAAATATTTAAAATATTATCGGAAAAGCGGCCCATGACGAGGTGTTTTTCATCGGAGACCTTATTAGATAATCCATTGAGCTTTTTGGACATGGGGCCTAAGGTTGCAATGACTAGTATGCTCCATAGCAACATGAATATAAAAAGTGTACGGTTCACGATTAATAAAGAAAACACACAGAACATAGCCGTTAAAAAGTTTTTTCCCATTTTATAATGGAGACTTGCGAGGATTTTGTCATAGCCATCTACGATGCCTTTCAGTTTACTGATGATGGTGCCGCTTTGATGGTTTTGAAAGTAGCGGTAGGAATGATGTTGCACATAATCATAGCTTTTTAGCATGATGCTTCGGTGGACAAACGGCTCCGCATGCCAAAGCGCAAATTCACTGAATCGCCATGCAACATCAAGAGCAATCTGGGCAATAATAAAAATCGTAATGGGCCGTACCAATTCATGATATTGCACCTGATCACTTGCAAATGCATCCACAACCAATTTAATGGCATAATTATTCATAAAAAAATAAAATGCCGTCACAATGGTCGCTTGAAACATCAAAGCATACCACCAACGGTAGGGCTTGATGACCTGCCAAAGAAATTGATAGATACTCGTATAGGCCTGATTTTTTTGCGGCATGGTTGTGCTCAGTTGCATTTTGAACTCATAGTATAACTGAGTTGGTCATTTTTATAAAAAGGGTTCATAAGCTGTCTTGCGAGCGAAATGATTCAGTGGCTTTAAAAAGAATTTTTTTGTAAATAAGTCACTGTTTGACGATGCTGTCTCACAAGGGAGATCTCTCGCTTCGCTCGGGACGACGTGGGGAGAGCTCCTCTCTGTTCAGTCGATAGCTTGCCAGATGCTATCTACAAAATAATGTTGAGCATCAAAGTAATGAGCAATGATGCGAAACCCAGATAATTGCGCAAAATCTTCTATTTGGCGTAGTAAGTACTTATTGGATGTTTCTACATGAATACGTTCATCTTGCTCAAATGTGAAAGTTTTTTTAAGCGCCTGTATCAGAACTGTTTGCGGTGCTCGACTCACCAAATAACTTTCCATAGCGCCGGCTTCTGCATTATATACAGGAAAATGCATAAATTTTTCCAGATCAAATGTCGCATTCAATTCTCGATTTAATCGAGTTAACAAATTCAGATTGAATGCTCTCGTGATGCCATGTGAGTCATCGTATGCACGCAACAGAATTTTTGAGTTTTTTTTCAGGTCAAAACCAATGCACATGTAGTCATGTTTATTAAGGTTTTCTCGAGTTTTTTGTAAAAAAACTTGTGCATCATCCATCGTGTAGTTTCCAATGCTTGAACCAAGAAATAATACTAAATTGCGTCGCTTTGAATCATGTGTCATACGTTTTAACCCATGAAAATAATCAGAATGAATGGGTAGCAATGAAATGCTTGGTTGATGTTTTTTTAATTTCTCACTGATTTTTTGTAAGAAATGCGTCGATATATCAATAGGGATGTAGGTGAATTGCATTTTTTTCTGCAAAAAACAATCAATCAACATCTCAGTTTTTATCCCATCACCCGGACCTAATTCAATTAAGTTAAAAGGATGGTTGCCAATAATATCCGCAATATCATTTTTATGGTTTTCTAAAATAGAAAGCTCACAATTCGTTAAATAATAATCCGGATGTCTTGTAATTTGGTTAAATAATTCGCTCCCATATTCATCATAAAAGTATTTTGAACTAATCCATTTTTTTTCCGATGATAAAC
>CAISKC010000385.1 GCA_903885895.1 uncultured Legionella sp. | reverse complement strand
GCTCAAATTATGGTTGAGAGTACTGAAAAAACTTTAGGGACGTTGCCTAATCTTTAATAAATCATTTTCTAGGTCGACGAGCTTTGATATTGTTTGGTTGAGTTTGCTACATGATGAGCATGTGTTCTGGATGACTGATTATTGTTAGTGGATAATTTTATTGATATTCTGATTTGATGATTGATACCGAACAAGGATGTTATTGAATGAAAAAGACGTTGAGTCTAGGTTTAGTATGCTTAAGTTGTTCTTTGCCTCTTATAGCGGGCACCATGAGTGATATATCCACTTTATCTCCAGTATACATGGGTGTTTACGGTGGGTATGGAACGATTGATGGAGAAATAGGCCAAGATGGTAATTTTACCCAATTTCGTTTATCACTCGGCGCTCGTGGACCATGGACGTATAAGAATACTCAAGTCGGAGCGGAACTAGGAGTGCAATGGGGTAACACCATGCGCTTAAGTGTTAGTGAAGAGCTTAGCGCGCTCAATAGTTATCTGCCTTTTTCAGTGACTCTAAAACCAATTATTGATGCATTAATCACTTTAAAATATCAATTTCAACCCAATTCACCTCTCGACTTACTGCTGAAGGGAGGTATTGCTTATCGTCAAATGCAATTTAATGATATGACGTCTCCTAAGGACCATTTATCGAAAGTGAATGGAGAATTTCAAGCTGGCTTAAGTTACCATCTGTCTCAGCACGCAGAGATAACAGCAGTCTACCAAGGCATTTATAGTAGCTCTAATGCCGGGGTGCGATATACGGTTAGTTCAACTTCGGGTTATTATGATACTGGATACTTTACCTTATCACAGATACCCACACAGCAAGCTGGGTTTTTAGGAATAGAATATACTTTTTGACGGACGGCTATTAAATAAAACAAGGATGAATCATGAATAAAAAATCTCTTATACCATTGGGGATACTTGCGATACCTTTGATTGTTAGTGCTCATAATGCTGTCCCGTTAAGTGCCGCGGCGGTTTCTGATCTTATTGCACAGATTAGACCTAACAATCACACATTCTTGAATTTATGTAGTTCTAGCTCTACCATAGGGCGATGTACAATGAATGATGTGAATGCTGGAAGTCAGCATAATTTCGAACAGCTTTATTACAGTACTGGGCTTTCAGAAATGCTAGGCGTTCCATTTTCTGTGATGTCACAATCTGGAGCATTGACGTATATCCCCGTAGTTGCCAGTTCCACAGCGCTCGCTAATGGTCCGACCTTATCTTTTAACGGTTATCCGGGAGCATCTATTTATGCTTTACTGATAGGCCAAAGTGGGCAACCAATATCACCACAATATTCGGTCAGTGGATATATTGTGGGTACACAATTTCAGCCTATAGCATCAGGTAGCGGTAGCTTTTCATTTAGCACCGCCCCCATTTTTGGAACAGGTTTAGGGCCTGTTGCGGGTGAAGTATATCATCTTCTTTGTTATAGCTTTAATACCACGTCGGGTCAGCCTGTTAGTATCAATGCGTCAGCTATAACTGTTACATGGTGATCTGATTTTGATTTGCTGTCTCTCTTGTTAACAGTAACATAATAAGCAGATGTAGTGGTTCAATCGATCTCTATAGATGGGTGGCATGTTGGTTGTTATTTTGCGTAATGAGTTTTTTCTATTTCCTACGCAATAAAGAACGTACCTCTGCCGCTTGCAGACGTTCAGCAAATTCTTCGTCACTTTCACCTTTGTTAGCTTTGGCTTTCGAGAGGCTTTTAATGCCACTGGGTTTGTTGATTAACTCTAAGAGTTTGGCTTGATACTCCGCTCGGATACCTGGGTTTTTGATGATCTGTGTAAGTTTTTCCCCAAGCATTTTTTCTTCTTTAGACATCACTGACTGGGTAGTGGGTGCGGGAGGCGTAGGTTTTTTATGTATTGCCTTCTCAGGTCCTTGACTAGGCTTGACCTGCTGATTGCCTATGAAGTTTGTAAATTGTTGGTACAAATATTTTAAGGAAAAACGGTTATCAGCTAAATAGGGTTCAGGGATGATTGATACCCAATGGGTCAAAGATCGATTATTGAGAATAATATGAGGTTTTTCGCTTTCAGTTTGACTCACGCCACTCATAATCTCACCATTCACTGCCATGGCGAGATTGATTGGCGTATCAGAGGTGAACGACCATTGTTGCGAAGCAGGATCATACAGGGCCTGTTCGTTGCTGAGTGCACGGTTTAAAGTGAGAAGCGTTTCTTCACTGCCCCACGTGGTATCAGTGTTCAAATGACGGATGTAGCGATCTAAGTTTGTACACTGTTGATTTTGCAAGAAGCGAATGGTTGTTTTTGCAATAATCGCCTCTATCAATTTGCTTTTTTCTTTTGCATACTCGCTCGGTTTAAAATTCTTTTTAATTTTCCCCCAGTCGCTGGCGAATTCTTTTTCTACCTCTTTGCTGACACGTTTGGCATATTCTTGCATCGAAGCACGCATACCTGGTACTTTAAAAATTTCAGCTTTACCATAATTACCCAGAACATCTACCCTCGGTTCAATATAGCGACGATAAGTAGGGGATAGATATTTTGAAAAATGTTCAAAAAATTGATAAGCAGAAGCAGTATAGAGCGCTGTATCTTCTGGATTTACTATAAACTCTTTTCGAACTGCGCGGCTTGCTAGCCCTCTGCATGCAGGACCAAGAATCTCTTGAATAGTCGACGTATCATGGGTGTCAAATGGATTTGTTAAATTTTGGTTATGGTCAAGGATCGCTAAAATTTTCTTGTGTTGGACTGGAGTAAGGTTTAATCGCCCCAGAATTTTTGTAACAGTGTCGTAATCTTGTGCTCGCAAATGATACATCAAAGAAATGGCATAAGCATAATACATGCAATTACCGCGGCCTTTGTTGTCAATAGTTTTCATTTAGTAATTTTTTTATGGGTCAATAGATTCATTGTAGCACATCATTGTTAATTATCCCTCTAATTCAATTGTAACGCTTCCATTTTTCGAAGGAGCTTTTGAGTCTCACTTAATTTACAAAGAGGAGTGGCTTTATTGACAGCAAGTTTGGCGACACGTGTGGTATCCAGCCAAGCATTGATTTCTTCTAGATCTGATACATTTAGGGTGCCAGCATAATATTTTAAATTTAAGATAGCATCAATCAGGGCATATTGATCGGTAGCCAGCTGTTGTTGGGCTTGGAACAAATGTTGTTGTGCCAAGACCACATCTATCATGGTGCGAGTCCCCACCGTATATTGTGCTTCCACACTGTCAACGGAGTTTTGTTGGGACTTTAGCGTTTGCCGATCAGCTTTTACTTTCTCAATACCATCCATGATGTTGTTAAACTGGATATTCGTGCTTACGACCACGTTGCGATAAACTTGTTCTAGTTTCTGACCTTGCGATTGAAAATCATATTCAGCTTGTCGAGTTTGTGAAGCCACTAATCCGCCCTGAAATAACGGTAAATTTGCATTTAAGCTGACCCCTGCAATGCGTTGTTCTTGTGGGATAAAAATATTTCCTGCGAAAGCCGAGAGCGCACCACCGTTTTTGTTAAGCGGACCGCTAGCATTATGGGTATCAACGACATTACCTTGAACCGTGATAACAGGCCAATTCCCAGCAGAAAATGCTTTGATACTTTCTCGTGCTGCTTGCATGTTATATTTGGCTGTATACAAGCTGTAGTTTTGTTTTAATCCGGTCGTGATCCATTCATCGACTATTTTAGGTTCTGGTGTGATCAACGGGATGTTGTTGTTTCTTAAAGGGGTAACATGCTCATAGGTATGATTGGTAATACGACTCAAATCTTGGTTCTCATTCATTAATTTACTTTTATTGGCAATGACATCGGCTGTCGCTTGATCGTACGCAGCCTTCGCTTCATAGACCGCAGTGATAGCGTCTAATCCTACATTAAAGCGCTCCTGAGCTTGATTCAATTGGCGATGATTTGCGCGCTTTTTGGCTTCAGCAAAATTTAAATTGTCTCTGGCTAATAACAAATGCAAGTAAGCATGGGTGGTGCGCAACATCATTTTTTGAGCTTCATCATTGAATTCAGCCATGGCAGCTTTGACATTGGCGCGAGCTTGTTTGACCCGTTCCCACGCTTGATAATTAAAGACGGCTTGGGAAGCGTTGACTTTCCATTGATTACTATTATAGGTTTGCTCTACAACGATGACACCAGAATCTATTAATTGTTGATTTCTCCCGATGAGGGCATTGATACCTAATTGCGGAAGCAATTGCGCCCATGCTTGAGGGAGTGCTTCGCTTTTCGCTAAAAAAGTACTATAGGCTGCTTTGAATTGGGGATCATTATCAAGTGCTTGATGATAAACATCCATTAAATCAACAGAAAAGACTTGATAAGACACACCGCATAAATACAAAAATGGCAGAGCCTTATAGGCGATATGCCATTTTTTAAGAGAGCCTGTGCCAGGTCTTAGCATATTAAAATACAAACGGTTGATGATGGTTTTTATCAATGAGCAGTGGTGTGTCAGTTTCAAAGATTAATTCCTGTGTCCACTTCTTTTGGTGATCAACCTGGTATAAATGACCCGTCATCACAGG
>CAISKC010000384.1 GCA_903885895.1 uncultured Legionella sp. | reverse complement strand
CCACGTAACGTTATCTCACCTGTCATCGCAATATCAGCACGAACCGGAATATGCGTGATCACGGACACTAAAGCTGTACACATACCTATCCCAGCACTCGGCCCATCTTTAGGCGTTGCACCTTCCGGCACATGAATATGAAAATCTGATTTCTCATGAAAATCATCGGCAATCCCAAATTGCTTGCTATGCCCTCTCACCACCGTCATAGCAGCATGAATGGACTCTTGCATGACTTCCCCTAATTGCCCTGTATGCAAGGTTTTACCCTTACCAGGCATCATAGAGGCTTCAATAGTAAGCAATTCTCCTCCCACGCTGGTCCACGCTAACCCCGTTACTTGGCCAACCTGATCAAATGCTTCTGCCAACCCATAGCGATACTTGCGCACCCCTAAGTACTTCTCTATATTTTTAGCCGTCACACTAACTTTCTTCGGACGCTTCGTTGATAAAATATCTTTAACTACTTTGCGACAAACATGCGCAATATCTCGTTCTAATGAACGCACACCTGCCTCACGCGTAAAATAACGAATGATATCCATAATAGCACTATCACTTAGCTCAAATTCGTTGATTTTTAAACCATTTGACTTAATTTGTTTAGGAACCAAATAATTTTTAGCAATATTTAGTTTTTCATCTTCTGTATAACCAGCAAGTCGAATCACTTCCATTCTATCCAATAATGGCGCTGGAATTTCCAAAGAGTTGGCTGTAGCAATAAACATGACATCACTCAGATCATAATTGACTTCCAAATAATGATCGTTAAACGTGTGATTTTGCTCCGGATCTAAGACTTCTAATAACGCAGAAGCGGGATCACCACGGAAATCCATCGCCATTTTATCCACTTCATCCAACATAATCAGCGGGTTTTTCACCCCTGCTTTGCATAATTTTTGAATGATCTTACCGGGCATAGAACCAATATAAGTCCGTCTATGACCACGAATTTCAGCTTCATCGCGCACGCCACCTAATGCGATACGGATAAAGGTCCGGCCAGTAGCATTAGCTATCGACTGTCCCAAAGAGGTTTTCCCCACCCCAGGCGGCCCTACCAAACAAATGATAGGTCCTTTTAAGCGTTTCACTCTTTGTTGAACTGCTAAATACTCAATGATACGCTCTTTTACTTTTTCTAAACCGTAATGGTCTTTGTCCAACATTTTTTCGGCTTTACCTAAATCGAATTGAATACGATTACGTTTTTTCCAAGGTACAGATAACATCCAATCCAAGTAGCCGCGAATCACCGTTGCTTCCGCGGACATAGGTGGCATTAATTTAAGTTTTTTCAATTCCGATTGAGCTTTATCGTGGGCTTCTTTAGGCATACCGGCTTTTTGAATGGATCGGTCCAATTGTTCCAATTCACTACCTTCTTCACCCATTTCCCCAAGTTCTTTTTGAATCGCTTTGATTTGCTCATTCAAGTAGTATTCGCGCTGACTTTTTTCCATCTGGCGCTTTACCCGACCCCGAACACGCTTCTCTACTTGCAATAAATCGATTTCATTTTCAATATAAGCCATCAACAGCTCTAACCGTACCCCAACATCTAAAGTTTCCAATAAAGCTTGTTTATCCTCAACTTTAAGCGTCAAATGAGCAGCGATATTATCGGTTAGTCTTCCTGCTTCCTCAATACTTGATAAAGAGGTCAACACTTCAGGCGGTATTTTTTTATTAAGTTTGATGTATTGCTCGAACTGCGACATCAGAGAACGCATCATGATCTGCACTTCTTGCTCTTTAAAAGCCGAATTAGTTTCATCCGGCAATTCTAATGCTGCAGCGATGTATTCCTGTCCTTCAGATTCTAAAAACCGGGAGATTTTAACGCGTTGCTCCCCTTCAACTAATACCTTCACGGTACCATCTGGCAGCTTCAGTAACTGCAATAAACTGGAAATGGTACCGAACTCAAACAAACCACTTGGGCTTGGGTCATCATCCACCGACTTACGTTGCGCTACCAACACAATCCGCTTGTTCTCTAACATAGCAGCTTCTAAAGCTTTGATAGATTTCTGACGACCGACAAATAATGGAATCACCATATGTGGGTAAACCACCACATCACGCAATGGTAAGACCGGCACATGCGCAAGATTCATCTCTTCTTTAGGTGG